>CAMPBP010000127.1 GCA_946639085.1 uncultured Lachnospiraceae bacterium | reverse complement strand
GAATAATTTGATTTATCCGCGTGAGCACGAAGAGAATGAACAGCCGGTCCTTTTGAGACATTTAACATCTTCGACTGGATAAAAGTCTTATCGATATTTTTACCCATTTCACCGCCCAGTGCATCAATCTCTCTTACAAGATGACCCTTCGAAGTTCCTCCGATATTGGGATTGCAAGGCATAAGTGCGATAGAATCGATACTTACGGTAAAGATCATGGTATCAAAACCAAGGCGCGCACAAGCCAAAGCCGCTTCGCATCCTGCATGGCCGGCTCCTATAACACAGATATCCGTATTAAGTTTTAACTCGTTTTTTGAAATATCAGGCATTTTATCTACGCTTTAAAATATTATTTTCCCATACAGAATTTGCTGAAGATCTCATCGATAAGATCATCGTCTGTTTCTTCTCCGATTATCCGACCGTACGCTTCGTAAGCATTCATAAGGTCCACCGAATAAAAGTCCTCACTCAAACCTTTTTCGATACTGTCTTTTACAAGATCCAGGGAAGAAGAAACCGTCTTTAACTCATTTAACTGTCTTACGTTTGTAATGACAAGTTCGTTATCTTTTTTAAGCGCTCCGCACAGAAAATCTTCGTTGATCTTTCTTTTTACATCAGAAATTCCCGTAAGATCTTTGCAGGAGATCAAAAAGATATCTTTGGAGAAAGAAAACGTACTCTTTATCTTTCCAATATCGGTATTGTTTTCTTCATCCGTTTTGTTAAGTAAAATATAGTGTTTCTTGTCTTTTATATACTCATAAATCTCAATATCTTCGTCATTAAATTCCGAAGAAAGATCTATCATAAATAAAACAAGGTCTGCTTCTTTTGCACTGTTTTTTGCTCTGTTGACACCGATGTTTTCAACGACGTCTTCGGTATTTCTGATTCCCGCCGTATCAATAAGCTTTAAACAAACGTCTCCGATCAAAACTCTTTCTTCGATCGTATCCCTGGTTGTTCCGGCAATATCGGTAACTATCGCTCTTTCTTCACCGGTAAGTACGTTGAGTAAAGATGATTTACCCACATTGGGTTTACCGACAATAACGGTTTTTATGCCGTCTTTTAAGATCTTTCCCGTCTTAAAAGTTGCTATAAGCTCATCTGCTTCTTTTTTAAAAGATTCACATTTAGCCACAAGCTTATCGGTATATCCCTCCAAAGAAATATGTTCGGGATCGTCAAGGGCCGACTCGATAAAAGCTATCTCGTACAATATCTCTTCTCTGGATTTCTTGATCTTTGAATAAAGACTTCCGTTTAAGTGTTTAAGAGAATTATCAAGGCCGGCTTTACTTTCCGAAGAAATAATATCCATTACCGCTTCTGCTTTTGAAAGATCGATTCTTCCGTTTAAGAAAGCTCTTTTTGTAAATTCTCCGGGAAAGGCAAGTCTCGCGCCGTTATTTAAAACGGCTTCAAGTACAGATTTGCACACAAAAACACCGCCGTGACAGTTGATCTCAACAACATCCTCGCGGGTAAATGTTTTCGGTGCCTTCATAACTGAAACCATTACTTCATCTATCATCTCGTTATTTTCCGTGATAAATCCGTAATGGATAGTATGAGACGCATAATTTTTTAATGAATGTTCGCCGTTTTTATCAACAAAGATCTTATCGACGATCTTTATCGCTTCGTCACCGCTGATCCTTACAATTCCTATCGTCGATTCCGACAAAGAGGTGGCAACGGCAGCTATCGTATCATTATTCATAAGCGTTGTTAGAAAATAGGTGCCTTAGAAAACTAAGACACCTAACAAAATTACTTCTTTAATGTAACTACAACGTGTCTGAAAGGTTCTTCACCTTCACTGTGTGTCGTAACATATTTGTCATCCTGAAGTGCCGAGTGAATGACTCTTCTTTCATAAGGATTCATGGGTTCCAAAGAAACCGTTCTCTTTGTTCTCTTTACTTTGAAAGCCATGTTCTTTGCAAGATTTTCAAGAGTGTCTTTTCTTCTTTCTCTGTAATTCTCGGTATCAACTTTTACTCTGATATAATCTTCGCTTTCTTTGTTACATACCAAAGATGCAAGATACTGTAACGAATCAAGTGTCTGTCCGCGTTTTCCGATAAGGATTCCCATATCGTCACCGGTTATCTCGATATCCATTTCCTTAGCGTCTTCATCGTATTTAATGATAACGTTTGCTTCAAGCTGCATTGCATGCAATACATCATAAAGGAAAGTAGAAACCTTATCCTGAAGAGAATCTTTTATCTTAGCTTTGATAACTGCGTTCTTTGCATGTAATCCGAGAAATCCGTTGGATCCTTCTTCAACTACTTCATATTCAAGTCTGTCACTTGTAACAGATAAAGCTTTGCAAGCTTCCGTAATGGCATCATCTACTGTTTTTGCGCTAAATTCCGTATAATCCATCTTTTATCTCCTTATCACTTATTATTGTTCTTCTCGTTAAATTCTTTTACAAGATTTGCTTTTGATGCGATGGAACCCTTGGGTTTATCTGATGCCTGGGCCGCAGCAAGCTTTTTCTCGTTTTCTTCTTTGATCATATTCAATCTTTCCATTGCTTTCGTTGAACGGTTTGCATTGGAAGAAATGGCATTGGGATCGATTCCGGCTTTCTTAAGTTTAGCCTCTCTCTTTTCCTGGTTCTTCTTTATAACTTCATCAATATCCATCTTATCGATGTACTTGTTGATAGCTACCTGCTGGATACTTCTTACAACAGCACCTGCGATCCAGTAAATACCCATACCTGCGGGAAGTGTGAAACAGAAGAAAGCTGACATCAAAGGCATAAACGTGTTCATTGCCTTCATTGAATTGGCCATCTGATCTGCCTGTTCGTTACCCGAACTTTGATTCTTTGAAACCTGAGGAGTAAGTTTAACGTTTACCCACTGAGTAACTGCAGATAAAACCGGTATTAAAACAGCAAGTAAAAGCAATCCGAAATGATGACTTGCAAAAGCTGTTTTTACAGTATATAAAGGAGAATCTCCTATGTTAAGACCAAGGAAGTTATTGAACTTACTTAACTGGGCCATAACATTAATAACGGTATCTTTAAGTTCGGGGAAATTTTCTGATGCGTAGATTGATTCCCACTCGGAAGTTGAAGCTCTGTTAAGAACATCGATAAATGTATTCTTTACATATTCAACATTTCCGCTCGTAAACAATTCATTTGTAAATTCGTTTTTAAACTGTCCTGCACCCGAAAATGACTGAAGAAGTGTGGTTGCGGGATCTTTCTTGTCGGCAAGCTTTGAAACAAGATCGCCGAAAACGTTCTTTACCATGGGAACGTATGCCGGAATCTTATAAATAACTCTGTAAAGAGCGAAAAGAATCGGCATCTGAATGATAAGCTGTACACATGAACCGGTGGGAGAAACACCGTATTTTGCATAAACCGCCTGAGTCTCCTGGTTCATTGCCATCTGAGATTCCTGGTCTTTTTTGTCTTTATACTTTTTCTGAATCGCCTGAAGTTCGGGATTCATCTTTGCCTGAAGTTTTGAAAACTTCTGCTGCTTTATCGTAAGAGGCAAAAGCAAAATATAAATAACAATTGTGAAAAGAATAATTGCAAGACCTACATTGGGAATCTTTATCCAATTAAGGAAATCAAAGATCGCATTAAGAATGGGTCCTAATATGTATTTCGCTATGGGACCCAATATTTTACCCGTATCCGGGTTAAGAATCATATAATACAAATTAATTCCTCGCAATAATCATCCGTCTTGGATTAGCATTTTCATACTTCGGATGATCGGTGTTGAAACAGATATTAAAATAGCTTTGTAGGGATAAAAATCAGGGAACCGGATCGTATCCGCCCTTTGAAAAAGGATTACATCTTAAAATTCTCCACAACGCAAGAAAGCCACCCTTAATTGCACCGTACTTTTCGATAGCTTCGAGTCCGTACTGTGAACAGGTGGGATAATAAGGACATTTTGTTGTTTTAAGCGGAGAAATGTACCTTTGGTATATTTTTATCAATACAATAAATACTTGCTTCATGTTTTCGAAATTATGTTTTGAAGCTTCCCCAAGTGTAATAAAGCGCTTTCTATTTCAGCATAACTTTTGCCTTTGGCATTTACTCTTGAGACGATTACTATATCTAAACCACTATTAAATACAGCTTCGTGTAACCGGTAACTTTCTCTTATAAGTCTGGTAATCCTGTGTCTTACAACACTGTTTCCGACTTTTTTACTGACTGATATTCCGATTCTGTTCTTATCTGTGCTATTTTCCAATACATACATGACGAGCAATCTGTTGGCAAAAGATCTGCCGTTTTTATACACTTTTTGAAAATCCTGATTGCTCTTTAAACTTTCGGTAAATATCATTGCCTTTTAAATAAAAAAGGCCACATAAATGCGGCCTAAACTGTTAACTGCTTTCTGCCTTTAGCTCTTCTTGCTGCTAAAACCTTTCGTCCGCCTGCAGTACTCATACGTGATCTGAAACCGTGAACCTTTGAATGTGATCTCTTCTTAGGTTGAAAAGTCATTTTCATATTAATTACACCTCCTTATCTATTACCTTATATAACGCAAATTTCAAATTATATTTAGGAAAATAGCAATACGATTATATAAGGTAGTTATCTAATCGTCAAGAAAAACAGAATAAAAAAAATTTTGCTTATTTTTCAGGTTTTTTTTTAACACACTATATGTAGTTATGAGGCATTGTTAATAAAATGTGGATAACGTGTATTTACATAATATTATCCACAAAAAGTGTATAAGTTGTGGATAATTATTTTTTTATTTTGTTTCTTTGCCAAAAATTTACGTTTTTACTGCATTTTCCGCTGTGTATTCTTAAAATTTGCTATCCACATTCATATGACATAATTCTATTTCATAACATGGTTGTCAACCAAGTTATCCACAAGATGTGGATAATCTAAATATTGCGGTGGTGTATAAAGAATAATTTGAAATTTTTTCTTATTTATATTAAGATAAATTAGACTAAT
>CAMPBP010000126.1 GCA_946639085.1 uncultured Lachnospiraceae bacterium | reverse complement strand
ATGATACCGTAACCGAACTCCAACTCGATGGGGTCCACCGACAACAGCGAATTGACATTTTCGGGTTGCCGGATCTCCTGTGCTTCCTGTTCTTCCGTCTCCGCTTCATGCTCTATATTGGCCGTTTCTATGGAGCCCTGCATGGTACGTCCCGCTAATATAAATATAATACCTATCGCGAGAAAAAGAAACGTATTAAGAGGAGTTACTATACCGAGTCCCGCTATAACGGCACCGACTATATAAATGGCTTTCGGAATACCGAAAAGCTGTTTTACGAGTACGTTTCCGAAGTCCGCGCTTCCCGAGCCTTTTGTGACAAGAATACCTGTGGACAAAGATATAAGAAGCGAAGGAATCTGGGATACGAGTCCGTCACCGATGGTAAGAATCGTATATGTGTTAAGAGCGGAGGTAAGATCTTCACCTCGCATCGTAACGCCCATGATGATACCGCCGACAACGTTTATTGCGGTAATGATAAGACCCGCTACGGCATCTCCCTTTACGTACTTAACGGCACCGTCCATGGAACCGAAGAAGGAGGCTTCCTGCTGGATCTTGTCTCGTCTTTGTTTGGCTTCTGCATCGGTGATGGCACCGGTATTTAAGTCGGCATCGATAGCCATCTGTTTACCGGGCATTGCATCGAGGGTAAATCTTGCGGTTACTTCCGCAACTCTTTCCGAACCTTTGTTGATAACCAGGAACTGAATGATAAGAAGTATAAGGAAAACGATAACGCCGACTATAAGGTTGCCGCTGCCCACGAAGGAACCGAATGTCTGTACAACGTTACCGGGATCGCCGGTGGTAAGGATAAGTCTTGTGGAGGATACGTTAAGGGATATCCTGAAGATCGTCGTAAAAAGAAGGATAGTCGGGAAATATGACATTTCCAGAACTTCCTTTGAAAACATACATACAAAGAGGATAAGAAAGGCAACGGAAATATTGATCGCCAACAAAACGTCGAGTAAGACGTTGGGGATCGGCACGATCAGCATGATAAAGGCTGCAAGTATATAAGCGGCAACGCCTACGTCTGCTCCTTTGATCTTACCGTTCACATCCTTACCTCCTTTCCGTTATTTTATGAGAATCACGCTTTGCCTTTAAGATGATATACAAACGCAAGAACTTCCGCCACCGACTGGTAAAGTTCTGCAGGCACCATCTCGCCTATCTCAACGTTTGCATAAAGCATTCTCGCAAGCGGTTTGTTTTCCACTATCTCAATGTCGTTCTCTTTGGCGACTTCCTTAATCTTTTGCGCCAGATAATCCGCACCCTTTGCAACGACTACCGGTGCGTCATACTTGTCCGCATCGTACAAAAGTGCCACCGCATAATGCGTCGGGTTTGTAATGACGACATCCGCTTTGGGAAGTTCCTGCATCATTCTTCTTCTCGAAGTCTGCATCATCCTCTGACGGATCTTGCCCTTGATCTGAGGATCACCTTCCTGCTGCTTGTATTCATCTTTAACTTCCTGCTTCGTCATCTTAAGGTCGTCGTTGTATTTCCACTTCTGATAACCGTAATCGAGAAACGCGATTATAAGATACGCTATGGAAATCCTTATACCCATGTTAATGAGTATGTTGCATGTATTGGCTATCCCCGAATTCAAAGACATGTCATACAGTAAAAAGAAACCTGTCGCGTTCTTTTTAAGATACGAATAAGCGACCCATGCGATTATGACTATCTTAAGTATCGACTTTAAAAGCTCAACGAGCGCGGTTTTTGAAAAAATCTTTTTAAATCCGTTTATGGGATTTAACTTGCTTCCCTTGGGCTTTAACGGTTTGGCCGTCGGATGCCACTTAACCTGAGCCACATCGCATACGAAAGATACGATAAAAGAAACAAGCATAACAGGAAGAACTATGATAAGCACCTGTGAAAACACCTCGGTGATGAGGGTTATGATACTTACTTCATTTACTCTTCCTTCGTAGTTTTTGATATATTCGGGTATATCGTCGTAGACGAGTCTGAACATGCCGAGAAGCCTCTCGGCAATGACCGTCGCGTAAACTCTGAGTATTACAAATGCCGCCATAAGGCTGAAGGCATTCTCGATCTCCTTACTCTTGGCTACCTGACCTTCGTCTCTGGCGTCGTTCTTCTTTTTTTCGGTTGCCGGTTCGGTTTTTTCGCCGCCCGGACCGTCGGAAGCGAAAAACTGAAGATTAAATTCTAATGTCACAGCATCGACTCCGTCAGTATGGTAACCATTTTCCTCATCTCATCGATAAGCATCGAGGAAATGTTGGGAAGCATGGCGGTTGTCAAAAACAAAACACCGAGTCCTACCAGAACCTTTATCTGCATACCTACGGCAAACATGTTCATCTGCGGAGAAACCTTCGCAAGTATTCCCAGTAAGGAATTCAAAAGGAGCATTACCGCAAATATGGGAAGGCATATCTTTACGCCTATCATCATGTAATCTTTCAAAAACTCAAGGATAGCCGCAAGAAGGTTCTCGGAGGAAAAGATTGCACCGTTTACGGGGATCAGTTTAAACGTCTCCGCAAGGGCAGAAACGATAAAATGAAACAGCCCGCTGACGAGGAGCATAAGCGTTACGGCATATTGATAATATGCGCCCGAAATCGTCACGTTTTGATTGGTGTTGGGGTCAAACAAAGTTACCATCGAAAGGCCCGTTTCCATATCGGAAATGTGGCCGGCAAGACTTAAGATCGTAGAAACGATCTGAGCTCCGTAACCTATCAAAAGACCCGTAACGGCTTCTTTTAACACCAATACCGAATAACCCAATACGGAATTGTATTCAAGCGGGGTGTACGGAACCATTCTGTAGAGTAATACGGCAAAAAGAAAACTGAAACCGATCTTTACAGGATTCGGAACACCTCTCATGGAAAAGAAAGGTGCGACATATATAAACGTAGCCACCCGCATAACGATCAAAAGAAAAAACTCCAGTTCATCGAGAGAAAACGAATAATCGAGCATCTTCTTTCTCCTTAATGAACATACTGTCCGAAATTGCTCCAAAGAGTAACTATGTAATCTTTTATCGTCGTAAGCATCCAGTGCCCCAAAAGCATGAGTGAAAGGAATACGCAGATTACCTTGGGAACGAAAGTAAGCGTCTGCTCCTGAATGGAAGTAACCGTCTGAAATATACTTATGAGCAAACCGATGATAAGCGACACGAGCAAAACAGGGGACGCCAATTCAATAATCGTAAAGAATGCATCACGCATCAATGTTACGACATCATCAAGTGTCATGTGATTACCTCCTTTCTCTTCTCAGCTAATGATAAAACGATGTTACAAGTGAACCTATGATAAGGCTCCAGCCGTCCGCAAGCACGAAAAGAAGTATCTTGAACGGCATCGATATAGTCGTCGGCGGAAGCATCATCATACCCATACTCATGAGCACCGAGGCGACGATCATATCTATAACTATAAACGGAATGTATATGACAAAACCGATGATAAACGCGGTTCTTAATTCGCTGATCACAAAAGCCGGAATGAGAATATTGTTGGGAATGTTTTCAAGTGCCCCGTCCCACTCCGTCTCGGATATCTTCATGAAAAGTTCCACATCCTTTGTCTGAGTCTGTCCGTACATGAAGTCTCTGAAAGGTTCCATACCGATCTTAAAAGCTTCTTCCTGAGTGATCTCTCCGCGATCAAGGGGAAGGATCGCTTCATTATAAGCTCTGGAAAAGGTAGGATTCATGATAAAGAAAGTGACAAACAACGCAATGCCTATCAAAACCTGATTGGGAGGCGCGGTGTTTGTATTGAGCGCCGCTCTGGTAAAGTGAAGAACGATGATGACACGCGTATAACATGTCAGCATCAAAAGAAGTAACGGCGCAATCGCAATAAGGGTCAATGTGAGCAATATTCTCAATGACCCTGACAGTTGACCGTTGCCATCGTTGTATGTGATGGTAAGATCGTTTGATATATTAAGTTCTTTTAAGTCCTCCGGCGTTTCTGCCGTACCCGCATCCTCAATGTTTGTACGACTCTCGGTCTCTCCCGTTAAATGGGAATCGACCGTGTTGGTAAGACGTGATGCGTAGGATGAAGACTTAAGCCCGATAAACAATATGCCCGCCAGAAACAGCAGGCAAATCATTCTAAGAAACTTCTTCATTTAACTGTCTTTCTCTTCTTCCTTCGCTTTTTTCAAAAAGTCTTTAAAGGAAATTTTTTCCGTCTGTTTCTCAGGGAAACTGATGGAATCCGCAGGTATCTCCGAAATCGTCGTGACAGTATCTTTGCAGACCGCTATGGCAAAATAACGGTCCGCAATCTTAACTATCTGGATGTATTTGTTCTGTGCGATCCGCTGCGTCTCAATAACATTTATGTTGCTGCCCGAAAGACGTTCTTTCTGAAAGTTACCCACGAACTTTGTCGTAAAGAAACAGATAAAGAGAACGAACGCGAATATGAGCAGGACTGTGATAAACTGCACCGCAGAGGACGTACTTGACCCCACGATAAACATTCAAACCTCCAAAGGTAAGATCAGCCTACTACCTTCTTGACAGCCTCTAATACTCTGTCAGCCTGGAAGGGCTTAACGATAAAGTCCTTGGCTCCGGACTGGATGGATTCGATAACCATTGCCTGCTGACCCATTGCGGAACACATGATCACCATTGCTCCGGGATCGCTTTCTTTGATCTTTTTTAATGCTTGGATGCCGTCCATTTCGGGCATTGTTATATCCATAAGTACCAGATCGGGCTTGGTTTCGTTATATTTTTCCACTGCCTTGAGTCCGTTCTCAGCTTCGCCTGCAATGACATAGCCATTCTTTGTAAGAATGTCTTTGATCATCATTCTCATGAATGCCGCATCATCACAAATTAAAATATTCTTTGCCATTGTTTAACTCCTCCGCTTTCTGGGGTTATTTAATAATCTCTGTAACTCTGACCGCAAAACTCTCCTCAAGTACCACTACTTCACCCTTAGCTACGAACTTTCCGTTTACCAGTACGTCGATAGGTTCGCGCGCAATCT
>CAMPBP010000125.1 GCA_946639085.1 uncultured Lachnospiraceae bacterium | reverse complement strand
TGTTTTCTGCTCCTGCTTCGCTTTTATACCATCCCGTGAAAACGTAGCCTGCGTACTGGTTGTTTTCGTCCGCAACGTCAATAAATATATCCGGCGAAACACCGGGAGTCTCTATTCCCGGTAAAACCTGCATTCCCGTGAAATTATACCAAGGTTTTGGTATAATTTCACGGGAATGCAGGTTCTTATCGCTCCGCTTTGGTGTCTCGACAAGAAGCGGGTATTAAACACTCTTGCCCGGAAACTGAAAATGTAAGAGCGGATGCAAAACCTAAATCTGCATCCGCCCTTACTCTGAAACTGTATCCAATGGACTGTACCTCCGATCAAACGTCCTTCGTTCTGCGATACTTTCCCGACCCTTTTATCGGGAGCTGTTTATACTCTGTTACCCTATTCAATTGTCTTCTCTACCGGAATTGCATTTTCATGATGGAGATCTGATTATCTTCTCATCCTCGCTTTACATCGCGTTTTCCTTGTCGTAGAATACCCTCTATATTAATTCGTATCGTCTGTTAGAACTTGGGACACCAAAATTCTTACACTAATGCGTTTCATTTGAATGTGGAAATTTAGTATTTAGGTGGTCTGTACCTCCTTCTTCGATATTCGGATCCTGTTTACCGGTGGATCCGTCATGAATGTTTCTCAACTCCTCTTCTTTATGTCTGTATTATATCCCTGTATTTGATAATTGTCAATACAATATTTGAATTATTCTTGATTTTTTTAAATATTTCCGGTAAATGTTATGAATATTCTGACATATAATCGTGGTGCGCCGTTATGGCGCACCACGGTAAGTCCTACGGCATCGAAAGAGCCTTAACGCTGACCGGTTCGACACTGGAATAAGCCTTGAGTGTAAGATCACCTTGGCCCGCATATATGCCTTCCTTGATCCTGAGTGAATCTATGGGATATCCCGCAGGTATGTCCACAATATATCTTTTCCCTTGGAGCACATAACTTATGGTCAGCGATATATCGCGTCTTATCTCCAACATATCCATGATCTCCTTATCAAGAATCGGCGATTCATTTGTCAGAAACACGATATGCGCATTGGTCGGTGCATCGATTATCTTACTTAAAAGCTGGTTTCTCACGCTCACAGGAGCCGCTTCAATTGTTGCTGCTGTTCCCTGCATGGCCGCAGCTTCCATCAAGCCTGAATCGGAATTGGAGCGGTCGTTAAGGGCTGCATTAAATTGTCTCAAGAACTCAATAAGGGCCTTCTCATAGTCATCATCTTTTTTCACTTCCACGGAAAGCGATACGCCGCCTCCTTTGGGAACTACGATGTAATAGTTGCCGTCAGCGTCTTTTAACAGTTCCGTTGCTTTTCCGTCGTTGTTATAAGCGCCGAGAAGATCGTAGCCTTCGGCAAGATCGACTTTCAAAAGGATCGTATCTCCCTCGTATGCATACTCATATGTGTTTTCGGAACTGACGATCTTTGAAAGAGCGTTCCCGTTTTTATCCGTAACGGATAATGTGGCTCCCGCCGTGGGCTGATCCAGTCTGATTATGTATTGTATAGTCTGTTCGAAAGCCTTGTTCTCGACATAGGCTTCATCATCATTCATGCCAAATGCCAGTGCTCCCTGTTCATCCGGCTCGATCTTCCAGACCGTAAGGGTAAAGCCGCTTCCGTCGTCTGCTGTATATACACCGCCTTTACCTCCTGAAACGGTCCCGTCAACCGTTATGTTAAGTTCGCCATCAATAGTCGTTCCCGTTATCCCGAAGCCTTCTTTTGATGTGACATCTCCTTTCACGGTTATGTCGGTATCGGACTTCTCATTGTTGGCACAAATGGCGCTTTCCGTACCGCCGGTGACGTTACCTTTAACTGTTATGTCCGTCTCGGCGTAGTGTCCGTTCTCAACAACTATTCCTGCGCTCTTTCCGGATATGCTTCCGTCTGCCGTAAGGTCAAAGCTGCCCCCTTCGCTAACTTCTGCATATACTCCGTTCTGGGTTTTTCCGGCAATATCCCCGTCTACTGAAACAGTTGTTTTTCCTCCGTTTATGACTTGGGCATCTATACCGTTCGTACCGCCTGTCAGATCACCGTCTATGTCTGCTTTGGTTATACCGTTATTGTTGATGATCTCCAGTCCCGCTTTTCCTCCGAAGACATCCCCTTCCACGGTAGCATCGGCTTCTGCTCCAGACAATGCTTTGGTCTCGATACCGTTCCCTTTTGCATCGATATCTCCTTCCACCTTAATGCTGGAACGCGACCCCTCATCTTCACTTACCGCTTTTATTCCGCAGGCGCTTGACCGGACTCCTTCGGCTTCTGCCGAACTAAAGCCACCGACCTTACTATATGCATACACTCCCGAAAACCCGGAGCCTTCCGGTATGCCATCCGTCTGGACTTTTCCCGTAGTGACAACAGCATATGAGCCCTCATTTGCCATTACATCTACGCCATTACCTTCTTGCCCCGAATAAAGGACATTTCCCCAATGTTCCGTGATCGTCTGTCCTCCTCCTGCCTCAATAGCAATACGACCGTCGGGAAGCTCATCCGCATATACAGGGATCTGCATGACGGATGCGATCATCGCCGCCGAGACCGCAAGAGAAAAACCCTTTAACATGATAGCGCTTTTTCTGCTCATTCTTAATGACCTCCTCTTTTACCTTTCTTCTTCAGTTTTCTTCAGCTTCTTGTACTTATAGGTACAAACGGTAACTATTATGCCTAACACAAAAGCGACCACCCCCGCCAAAACATATCCACCTGCTTCACGGCTTAACAAGAATGCGCCGTACAGCGTTTCGGATGAGTACGAGACGGAGACCTGAGGCGGAAATACGGTGATCAAAGCTGCCAGTCCTGCGAACAAAACAGCACTCATACTTGCAACATTTTTATAAGTGCGCATTTTTCGTCTACGGCTCACTGTCTCACTTCTTTTAAGTATTTCTCCAAGAGATTCTTTGTCTGTATACTTCATCTTTCCTCCTCTTAAAGTGGAGCTTTCTTTCCCCTCTGTTTATTAGTACCGCCTAAAAGCGATTTTACTCACCAAAAATACAAAAAATTTTTATTTTTTTTATCTTATATGCACAAAGAAAAAACTACGCCACGGTTTCTTTGTTCCCAAAATGCCTGTACAGAAAATACAATAATATCGACATTGCGGGAGGAAGTATAAATCCTGTCACAGTCGAGGCGCCGGCTTTTGATACAAGAAGATTATACAAAGCGTGGAATATCATCGATATCGCAACACCCACCGATACGGCCGGAAGCGAAAAAACCTTAAGTCTTTTTGCTAACGTAAACCAGATTGAAAGAGCCAGAATGCTGACGATATGCATTATACCCACAGCAAAACCCCTTATAAAAACATAAAAAAGGTTGTCTGCTCCCGAAGTAAGAATATAACAGCAGTTTTCGTATGTGGCAAATCCCGTACCTATCGCGATCGCGATCATAGTAAGCGTCTTCTCCCTGACATCGGTCAATACCATGAAAAACATCAACGGCAACAGTTTCATCAGTTCTTCCACCAAGGGAGAAAGAAAAACCGCCGTATCACGCTCGCCCATGCCGGTCGCAAGCGCCAAAAATCCGTTGATATACGCCGAAAGGAGGCACATTACCATTCCAAGCAGAAACGCAGCCATGTATTTTCTTACAGAGCCTGATAAAAACAAAAGCGACAACAGCAAAGGAATAGCTATACAGATAAGTATGTTTTCCGCATAGATCATACCCGCACCTCCTTTTCATGAGCCATATACAGCAAGAAAAAGGAAAGAATGAGCAGGAACATCACTATAGCATATACAACTTTAGAACTCGTATACAAAAAAATGACAGCCCAGGCCAGCGAAGCATATGAAAAGCTTATTAATATCTCCGTTTTCCCGCTACCGACAAAAGAAATGACGGTTCTTATCAGAAAATATGCCATTACGATAAACAGTAGGATGTATGCGATTGTATCGAGCAATCCGACAAGGTCCTCCGGCACAAAGAAACCTGCCGCGTTGGCCGCGATGATGATCACACAGATGCATGCCAGTCCGATCCACATACCATTTGACAATATCTCTGACTGCTTCATGAAACGAACAAGGTTTGTATAGAAATAGATAAGCACCAAACCGGTGATTATGTCCTGAATCCATTCTCCCGACCAGCCTATCCACAAACAAACGTTGGCCGCTACAAAAATACTCGTTCCTAACAGCTCTTTTATGACAGGAGCGGATATTTTCTTTATCCTATCAGATAAAGATGCACCCAAAGACAGAAAGACCGCCCATTCGCCGATCTCATTGGCGGCAAAAGGCATCCTGACCTGTGAATACAACAATTCATATGCTAACCAGTATGTGTCACTCAACAGATATCCTACGGTTGCGAATACAAAAAAGATCATGGTTACGGGACGTTCGTGGTGCAACATTACCATGATCGAACGAACGAGAATGATAAGTAAAACAACAATCTGAAAGATAAGCATACATAAATCAAAGAAGTTCATATTCAAACCCTGTTTTTACAAGAATCTCTTTTAAAGCCTTGCGCCCTCTTTCGGCAAGATTATAAACTTGCTTTTTGCTTTTTCCCATGACCGCAGCTGCTTCCTCGCGGGTCATGTCTTCAAAATACAGCAAGATCAGCACTCGACGATATTCCGGATTTAACGAAGACATCGCCTCGTAAAGATTACGGTTTTGCTCGTCTTTTAAAAGTTCTGCTTCGGGAGAATTGTTGTGACAAAACGGATCGGCGCTGCTCGAATCGGAAAGATCATCTACTTCTTCGATCGGTTTTTCAAAAAAGCGCTTCGATCTGTTTATACTTTTAAGCGCCAGGTTTCTTCCTACACCGAAAAGCCATGTTTTAAAAGAGCTTGCGCCCGAAAATAAAGTCGGACCCGCAGCAACTTCCGAAAAAGTGTCTAAGGCCAGTTCTTCGGCCAGATCTATGTTATGTACGAACCCGTTTATGAACAGCATAAGATTCTCCTTGTGCCTTGTGATGAGCACAAGAAGCGCATCTTCGTCTCTGTTATCCAAAAATCGAGAGTATAACTCT
>CAMPBP010000124.1 GCA_946639085.1 uncultured Lachnospiraceae bacterium | reverse complement strand
CGTTACGGGAATAGCTTTAAAGTATATGCCCGACAATTCCAGAATTCTTCAATATGCTTCAAGTGCCGCATTTGTTCCGCAACCGGGATTTGGCATATATGCAGCTACGAAATCCTTTGTTTTAAGCTTCTCCGAAAGTTTAAATGCAGAGCTGAAGCCTCGTAACATTTCCGTTACCGCTGTATGCCCGGGACCTGTTGATACCGAGTTTTTTGAGATCGCAGGAAACACATTCGATACTTTTGAGTTAAAGAAATCTTTTATGGCCAACGAGAAAGATGTCGTAAAAGAAGCTATAGTTGATGCATACAACAGAAGACCTTTATCAATTCATAAACTGTCGATGAAGGCATTTCGTGTGCTTACTCAGTCCGTTCCCGAGGAGGCTATGGTTTTTGCTTTAAGAAAGATCATGGAAGCTACGGATTCAAAAAATGAGGACGAGCAATCGTTTTAGAAATATTTTTCAGTACATTGGAGGCTATTTAAGTGAGTAAAGAAAAAGCAAAGATTTATAAAGGTGATTACGGATATATTAAAGAACAGCGTAAAATTGAGATCATAAAGACGCTGATACTTCTTGCGCTTCCCATCGCTTTATACCTGATCGGATTTATTTCAACAGGTTCCAATAAGAATCTGCTTACCTTTGCCGCAGTACTTGGCTGTCTTCCCATGGCAAGAAGCGCCGTTAGCATGGTTTTGTTTATTCGTGCCAAAGACTGCTGCTCGGAAGAGACATTTAAAAAGATTGTTTCTGCCGGAGTTGCCATGACATATTACGATCTCTATTACACATCCTACAAGAAGAACTATCCTGTAGCGGCTGAGCTTCTTAAAAGAGGCTGCTTTATCGCTTTAACCGAATCGGAAGATGTATCGGAAGAAGATTTTGAGGCACATTTCAAAGAGATATTTAAAAACTGCGGATATGAAAATGTAACGGTAAAGCTTTTTAAAGATACCGATAAGTTTATTGAAAGAGCAAGAGAGTTAAATGCTTTGGAAGACGATGGCAAAGATTATGCGTTTTTGCTTGAAAATATCCTTAGCGTAGCAATTTAGAATGAAAGAATTTGTTATCTTAAAAGGCGACGCCGGTCAGACGTCGTTTAAATATTTAAAGAGAATATTTAAAGAAGCCCCCAACTCTTTTCTTTATAAGATGATGAGAAAGAAAAATTTCGTTCTTAACGATAAAAAGATCGAGGGTAACGAGATGCTTTCGGAGGGAGACGTTCTTAAAGCCTACATATCCGATGATGCTTTTGACATGTTTTCGGGAACATCAAATGCGCCCCTTGTTGAAGAGTACAGAGAAGCCTTTTTAAATTTCGGTAACCCCGACATAGTTTATGAAGATGAGCACGTGATCGTTTTAAACAAGCCCACGGATATGCTTTCTCAAAAGGCCAAAAGGAAAGATCTCAGCGCTAATGAGTGGCTTATCGGCTATATGCTCTTTAATAAGATGACCGACAGGGAGGGTTTAAGAAAATTCACACCGTCCATCTGTAACAGATTGGATCGAAATACCGGTGGATTATTGTTGTTCGGCAAGACCGTTTTCGGTGTAAATACATTGAACAGATTATTAAAGGACAGGACCCTCGATAAGTATTATAAGACTGTGGTTTTCGGTGAGCTTAAAGATAAACTTGAGATAAAAGGTTATCTAAAAAAGGATGAAGAAAGAAACAAAGTTTATATATCCGAAACCAAAACTGATGATGAAGAGTCTTATATTGAGACCGTTATAGAGCCTGTCGAATATATCAAAGATAAGGACATTACGATCTTATCGGTTAAACTTGTAACCGGAAAGCCTCATCAGATAAGAGCACATCTGTCTTCGATAGGACATCCCATTATCGGAGATTATAAGTACGGAAAACGCGAGGAAAACGATAAATATAAGGCTTTATATAAGATAACGTTTCAGATTTTATATTGCACAAAGGTTGTATTTCCGCAACTTCCCGATTATCCCGAACTGTCATTAAAGACAATTGAACTTAATGAACCGGATTTATTCAGCAAATTGAGGGCTCAGTAAAATGCCTACATGGAAATCAAGAGGACTCAGGGGTTCGGCTTTTGAAGAGATGGTCAACAGGACCAATGAACTTTATCGAGACAAAGGTCTTGCACTCGTTCAAAAGATTCCGACTCCAATCACTCCTATAGAGATCGAACAGAAAACAAGACATATCACTTTGGCATATTTCGACCAGAAGAGCACGGTGGATTATATCGGAGCCTGCCAGGGTATTCCGATATGTTTTGATGCCAAAGAGAGCGCCGTTGAAACTTTTTCTCTTCAAAACATACATGATCATCAGGTCAAATTCATGTGTGATTTCAGTTCCCAGGGCGGTATCGCTTTCTTTTTGATCTATTACAAGAGTCTGGATAAGATGTATTTTTGCCCGATAGAGGATATGAAAGTTTTCACAGACAGGGCTGCATCGGGAGGAAGAAAAAGTATCCCCATAGGAGAGATGAAAGAGGAATATTTCTTCGGTTCAAAGACCGGAATAATGGTTCCTTATCTTGACATGATCGATAAATATCTTTCTAAAAAATCAAAATAGGAAAGTTTATTGTATAGAATTTTCAAAAAAACTTGACAAATATTTAGTTTGCTACTATGCTAATTGGGTAGCAAGTTAACGTACTAAAGCGCAACCACAGGAAATATATGGTCCGGTGGTTGCTAATATTATATTTAAAGGAAAACGATATGAAGCAGTTGGTACACACTCCAGACGGAGTAAGAGACATATACGGAGAAGAGTTCTTGCGTAAAGTTATGATCGAAAACAAGATCAAGGACGTTATAAAGCTTTACGGTTACGAAGACATCGCCACTCCAACTTTTGAATATTTCGACGTATTTTCAAAAGAAATTGGAACGACTCCAAGTAAAGATCTCTATAAGTTTTTTGATAAAGACGGTAATACTCTTGTATTAAGACCCGATTTTACTCCTTCCGTTGCAAGATGCGTTGCCAAATATTTCGATGAAGAAAAAGACCCCATAAGACTTACTTATTGCGGAAATACTTTTGTGAACAATTCAAGTCTTCAGGGTAAACTTAAAGAGGTTACCGAGATAGGGTGCGAACTCATGAACGATTCCAGCGTTGAGGCCGATGCCGAGATTCTGAACCTCGTTATAGAGTCGCTTTTGTCAAGCGGACTTAAAGATTTTCAGATTTCCGTGGGAGAGATGAATTTCTTTAAAGGGCTTTGCGAATATGCCGGAATGAATACTGAGAGCGAACTGTTATTGAGAGAAGCGATTTCTACAAAGAATTCTTTTACCGCACATGAAATGATCAATTCACTTTCCTGTGACGAGGACGCCAAAGAACAGCTCAACATGTGTGTTAACTGTATCGGAGGTATAGAAAAGATAAGTTCTTTGAAAGATAAGATTACAAATGAAAGATCTTTAAATGCCATAAAGAGACTTGAAGAACTTGTAGAGATACTAAAAATTTACAACACTGACAGTTATGTTTCTTTCGACCTTGGTATGTTAAGCAAATATAACTATTACACGGGTATCATTTTTAAAGCCTATACTTACGGCCTCGGTGATGCCCTTGTAAAGGGCGGCAGATATGACAATCTGCTTGAATCCTTCGGTTCGTCTAAACCTGCCGTAGGTTTTGTTGTTGTAATTGACGACCTTCTTATGGCGTTAAGAGGGCAACATATTTTGCCGGACGTATCCAAGCAAAAGACTATACTTGAATATGGACCGGCTGATTACGAAGAAACTGTCAAAAAGGCTCAGAAGTTAAGAAAAGAAGGGAAAGCGGTAACGCTTATCAAAAGATCATGAAAGACGAAAGATATCTTGTCTTCGCACTCGGTAAAGGAAGACTTGCCGATAAAACGATAGAACTGATGGAGAAGATCGGTATCACATGCGAAGAGATTAAAGACAAAAATACAAGAAAACTTATTTTTGTAAACGAAGATCTTAAACTCAAGTTTTTCCTTGCCAAAGGCCCGGATGTGCCTACATATGTTGAATACGGTGCCGCAGATATCGGCGTTGTGGGTAAGGATACAATACTTGAAGAGCAAAGACGCGCTTACGAGGTGCTTGATCTTGGATTCGGCAAATGCAGGATGTGTGTTTGCGGTCCTGAGAGTGCGCAGGAACTTTTAAAGCACCATGAGATGATCAGAGTGGCAACCAAATACCCTGTTATCGCCAAAGATTATTTTTATAACGTTAAACACCAGACGGTTGATATCATAAAACTTAACGGTTCTGTTGAACTCGGTCCCATCGTGGGGCTTTCTGATGTCATCGTAGATATTGTGGAGACGGGATCCACGCTTAAAGAAAACGGACTTAAGGTTTTGGAAGAAATATGTCCGCTTTCCGCGCGTATGATCGTTAATCAGGTTTCCATGCAGATGGAATCCGAGAGGATAAACGATCTCATTACCCGCCTCAAGGAGGTACTAAATTAATGAGAACAGTAAAATTGACAAAAGAAGTTTCGGAAGACATACTCAAAAATCTTCTTAAAAGAAGAACAACGAACTATGGAGAATTCGAACAAAGAGTTGCCGAGATCGTTGATAACGTTAAAGAGAACAAAGATAATGCTTTGTTTGATTACACGTTAAAATTTGATAAGTGTTCACTCACAAAAGATACCGTGAGAGTATCAAAAGAAGAGATCAAAGAAGCATATGAAAAGCTCGATAAAGAATATATTGAGGTAATAAAAGAAGCCGCGGCCAATATCGCAGATTTTCACAAACGTCAGTTAAGAAACACCTGGATTGAGACCCGTCCCGACGGTTCAATACTCGGTCAGCGCATTACCCCTTTGGAGAGCACCGGTTGTTACGTTCCCGGCGGAAAGGCAGCATATCCTTCAAGTGTATTGATGAACATTGTTCCCGCAAAGGTTGCGGGAGTTCAAAGAATAGTTATGGTAACACCGCCCTCCGCAGAAGGTAAGGTTAATCCGGGAACTATAGTTGCCGCCGATATCGCAGGCGCTACGGAAATATATAAGGTTGGCGGTGCACAGGCTATCGCCTCACTTGCATACGG
>CAMPBP010000123.1 GCA_946639085.1 uncultured Lachnospiraceae bacterium | reverse complement strand
ATGAGATCCTTTGTTTCCATTATCGGAATGAACTTCCCGGGCGGAATTCTCTCTCCGTTCCTTATCCACCTGACCAAAGCCTCGGCTCCGCAAAGCATGTTCGTTTTGCTGTTTACTTTAGGCTGATAAAAAGCAACAAACTCATCGTTTGCCATTGCGATCGGAATATCGGAAGCAAACTTCTTTTCATCTTTAAGCATTTCCCTTAATTCGGGAGTCATATAAGTAACGCTGTTTCCCGCATTCTTACCATATGCAAGCGCATCGTGCGCATTTGAGATCAGCTTCTCGGCGTTAGTATCGCCCTCTTTTACTTTACATATTCCGACATGGGCGCTTATGGTGATATCGTAATCTGTACCTTTTTCGTTAAACCTGACTCTGGTGGCAGCTACCTGGGCTAAAAACACATCAAGATTTCTCTGAAGGATGACCGCGATAAATCTGTCGCCGCCCTGGCGTCCGAGTATCTCGTCCTGACGTACCAGTTTTGAAAGAATATTGGCGTATTCGGCCAAAACCCTGTTTCCGATTTCCATTCCGTATCGATCGTTAACAAGTCCGAACCGTTCAAGGTCAAAGAAAACAGCCGCATAATCTTCGGGATTGGAACGCTTTAACAATTCGTTGAATCTGGAAACGCAGGCGTTCTCATTAAGAAGTCCCGTCTTCTGCTCTCTTGTCTCAAGTATCTGCTTTTCTCTCTGGTCTTCCACACTCTTAAAATGAATGGCATAAAGAAGAATTGCCAAAGCAATGGCATTATCGGTGTTTCCGCCCGTATAACCGTCTATGAATCTTTCCCCTGCTATGTTTAAAATGATAAAGCCTATCCCTATAAAGATCGTTAACATCTCACTTATTCCGATGTTGAAATCGCACTTCACAAAAGTCAGAATAAGTATGAGTGTCAGATACAGAAAGAGAATTCCGTAAGTTATCGGGAAAAGCGGTCCTGTATAAAAAGTATTCGTATCTGTGTAAGAAAAAACGATGTCTGTGGGAATATCGATAAGTAAAATGGCACTTGTCAATATTAATGGTATCGAATAGAAAAATTTGTTCTTTTTACTGTCATTTCTTATGACTATAAGAAGAAGTGTATACATTATGGCGGGTCTTAAAATGTAACAGAATACGGATAATATACTTCTCCATATACTTGCCTGCGCTCTTAAAGACAATTCGATCTCAATTCCCGAGAAGATTGTCTCTGCCAGTACAAGACCTATCAACCATAAAAAACGATCCCTGACTTTGTGATACATCATCCTGTTTGTAAGGATAGTACAAAGCGACGCGACCATTATAAATGAGAAAGTATAGTATTTACTTAATATTTCACCGAAATACATGTTTCGACCTCTGTATGTTTATGCCTCTTTAAGGCTCATATCTGCTAATTTACAACAATATCATTCTATTTATCTTAAATAGGCTGAGTTTACGAACTATTAAAAGATTGCAAAGGGTTTTCATATTTTTTTATCTTTATTTCATATTTTTGACCAATCACTCATGTTATAATGACTGCATAATTAAAAGAAAAGGATAAGAACATGACTGAAAGAACTGTTGTCAGCGAAAAGAAACTTACAGGCGAGAGAGCTCTTTTTAACAGCAAGAACATGATGATCGAAAACTGTGTTTTTGATGACGGAGAATCGCCTTTAAAAGAAAGCAGCGATATAGAATTGAAAAACTGCATCTTCGGTTGGAAATATCCGCTCTGGTATTGCAATGACATACAAGTCATCGATACCAACTGGCTTGAAATGGGGCGTGCCGGAGTATGGTATACGAACAATATTAGCGTAAAGAACGCAGTCATACAGGCACCGAAGAACTTCAGAAGATGCAATAATGTACTTTTGGAGGATGTTGCGCTTACAAAGGCCGAAGAAACACTGTGGAACTGTAACAATGTAAAATTGACTAACGTCGCCGCTAAAGGCAACTATTTCGCCATGAATTCCAACAATGTGGAAATAGAAGGGCTTAAGCTTGACGGTAATTACTCATTTGACGGCTGCAAAAATGTTGTCGTACGTAACTCAACGCTCATGTCCAAAGATGCGTTCTGGAACAGTGAGAATGTTGAAGTCCGTGACTCTTTCATATCCGGAGAATATCTCGGATGGAATTCCAAAAATCTCACTTTTATAAACTGCACTATCGAAAGCCTTCAGGGAATGTGCTACATAGATAACCTTAAGATGATCAACTGCAAGCTCATCAATACGACTCTTGCTTTTGAGTATTCATCTGTTGAAGCTGACATCGCATCTAATATAGAAAGTGTCCTCAATCCTTCTTCAGGTACCATAAAAGCCCATTCCATCGGTGAGCTTATACTGGAAAAAGATCAGATCGATCCTTCAAAGACGATCATCGAATGCAAAACCATCGACGAAACAAGCGACACAGTGGAGTGGAGAAGATGACATACGATTTCGATACCGTCATTTCACGTAAGAACACATCGTCTCTTAAGTGGAATGTAAAAGAGCAGGAGCTTCCCATGTGGGTTGCGGATATGGACTTTCAAACGGCGCCCGAGATAATCCGGGCGCTTAAAGCACGCACCGAACACGGTATATTCGGTTACAGCGAAGTTGAAGACGACTGGTACAAAGCATATATCTCGTGGTGGACAAGAAGACACGGATTAAAGATCGAAAAAGACTGGCTTGTTTTCTGCACAGGTGTCATACCTGCCATCTCAAGCTCCGTAAGAAAGCTTACAACCCCCAATGAAAATGTGGTCATCCAGACTCCCGTCTACAACATTTTCTTTAACAGCATAATAAACAACGGATGCCGTCCTCTTGAAAATGCACTCATATATGAAAACGGTGAATACAAAATGGACTTTGAAGATCTTGAAAGGAAGCTTTCCGATTCTCAGACCACTCTCATGATCTTATGCAATCCGCAAAATCCCACCGGTAAGATATGGGATCATAAGTCACTAAAGACTGTAGGCGATCTTTGCGCCAGGTATAATGTGACCGTTATATCCGACGAAATACATTGCGATCTGGTAGCTCCCGGAAAAGAGTACATACCGTTCGCATCGGTATCGGAAAACTGTAAAAACAACAGCATTACCTGCATAGCTCCCACAAAAGCATTTAATATCGCAGGTCTCAATACCGCTGCCGTTTGTATTCCAAACAAAGAGCTGCGTTACAAAATATGGCGAGCCCTGAACACCGATGAAGTTGCCGAGCCGAACGCCTTTGCCGTAACGGCCGCCGTAACGGCTTTTACAAAAGGAGAACCCTGGCTTAACGAGTTAAACTCCTATATAGAAGCGAACAAGAACCATGTCGAATCATTTATAAGTGAAAACATTCCCGAAATCGGAGTTATAAAAGGAGATGCCACATATCTTGTATGGCTTGACATACACAAACTGTCAAATTATCTTCCCAATGTTTCAAATCTCAGCGGATATGTTGTTTCCTTTATAAGAAAAGAGACAGGCCTATGGCTCTGTCCGGGAATCGAGTACGGACTTGCGGGAGAAGGGTTTTTGAGACTCAACGCAGCCTGTCCGCGAAGGGTTCTTAATGACGGGCTTAACAGATTAATGACTGCTGTGGCAAAAATAAAAGAGAAGTAAACACTTCTCTTTTTTTTGTGGCTTCATTTTGCCATCATTTATTCGATCCAAGGTTTAATATAACGACCGCACAAAGTATCAAAACAATACCCGCTGCGGACATAACTGTTAACGATTCACAAAAGAAAAATATCCCTACAAGCGTTGCCACCAAAGGTTCGATCGTGGCGATAATACCCGCCTTTCCCGCTTCCACCGATCTAAGACCGAGCGTATAAGAAAGAAAAGGGATGACTGCGGTGATCAGGGCAGTCAAAATGAACAATACGATCAGCCATGCATGGTCGCTTGAAGCAATGTATTTGTCACTCATATCTTTTGGATCTGCAATAAACAAAGAACCTATACCCGCGATCAGAAATGTATAGGCCGTTACTGTATACGGAGAATATTTCCTTAAAGCAACAGTACCCAATATGCTGTACAATCCGTAACCTATACCGGAACCCAGGCCCAAAAGCAAACCGGTCAATGTGATACCTTCACCCGAAATGCCCGATACCAGAACACATCCCGCAAAAGCAAGTGCCAATGCGATCAGTTTTCTTTTTGTCATTTTCTCTTTAAAAAACACAGCCGACATGAGCATTATCCAAATGGGCGATGTATACAAAAGTATTGCCGCAGTCGACAAAGGCATGATCGATATCGCAGAGAAATAACAAACCGTGAAAAGCAAAACACTTCCCAGACCAAGTCCTAAAAAAAGCGGGATATCCCTTAAAGCTAACCTGAATCCTTTCCTATCCTTAAAAAGCAAAACCGCAAAGAAAAAGACGGTTGCGAGCGTAACACGGATCGACACTATCTGAATGGGATTGAACCCGTATGCCGTCAGCTTTCTCACAAAAATACCCATACAGCCCCAGAAACATGCGGCTACTATGATCAAAAGCGTTCCGACTTTTGTATTTTTCGTTTCCATCCGGTGTCATTCTCTTTCTGCTGTTTCTTTACCCACAAAGCAGATTATACACCAATATGCTTGTTTATCCAGTTTTTTCTGAATTCAATTATTATTTCTTTCTCATTGTAGTGATCAAAGAGAGTGGCAAAGATATTTGAAGTTCTTAACGTAACGCTCAAAGAACTCGATCAATAAGCAAAGACATAAATGCTCCGACAGCGAAAACTGTCGGAGCATTTAGTTTAATTACCTGACTGCCCAACAGTGAAAACGAGTTTTTCAATCCAATCGATTGCTCGGTTTGGCCAGCCTTCTGTCAGATTCCAAACATTTACAAGTCCTCCGCCGGGAATCAAAAAGATGAAGGGTTTATCGTTTGCTCCGTCCTTATCCGATGGAATAAATACTATGTTAGTGGTTTCTTTTTCCCTATCTTCCTTAACCTCTTCCTCAGAATAAAGATTAAAGTAATACTCCCCTCTTGAAGCAGCGCCGAGAAGCCTTGTAAATCCCATTTTGCGCTTTTTCCAGCCCTTCTTTTCCGCTATCTCTTCAAGCGTCCAGTCGT
>CAMPBP010000122.1 GCA_946639085.1 uncultured Lachnospiraceae bacterium | reverse complement strand
CGTTCTTTATATCTTTACGAATACAACAATTCTTCCACATCTTTGCACTTAATGTCAATGGTATTACGAGAAGTTTCACATTTTTCTGACATACTCGTCTCGTTAGTGTATAATGTTTAATTGATTAATGATTACGGAAGGTTTTATATGAACTTAAACAGACCTGTTAAGATTTTTTCAAAAGAATATAACCTGTTGGACGTTCTGGCTTTCTTTGCCCTTATACTTTTTGGCATTATCGCAAGAGTCGTTCTTTTTTCCTATGTGTCCGATGATTATACTCTTTATCTCGAAAGATGGATATCCGTCTTAAGAAACGAAGGTTTTAAATCCCTTAGCGTGGGCTGGTACAACTACACTCCCATCTACATGTACGTATTGTGGATCATCTCCAAGCTTCCCGTTTACGATCTTTACGCCATCAAGGTTTTCTCCATGATCTTCGATCTTTTCCTTGCGATGGTAACGGCTTCGTTTACGGTTTCAATCTGTAATGACGGTAAGGTACAAAGAAAAGTCAACCCCGTCCTTGTATTCGGCGTTATATGGCTTACTCCCACGATCATCGCAAACTCCGGCATGTGGGGCCAGTGCGATTCCATCTACGTATCCATGATCGTTTTAAGCTTTTTATATCTGTCTAAAGAAGACTCGCTTAAAGGCATGATCTTTTTCTCCATCGCATTTGCCCTTAAGCTTCAGTCCGTTTTCTTTGCACCGGTGCTTGTGCTTTTATTCTTCTTAAAGAAGATAAAGTTTTGGGAGTTCTTCATCATTCCCGCCACATATATTGTTTCCGCCATCCCCATGATGATTGCCGGAAGACCTTTTATCGAATGTCTCCTTATATACAAAGGACAGGCTGAAGGCAAATCTGCGGGAATCTCTAACAACTGGCCAAACATATACTATCTTTTGATGAACGACGCTTACATCGATCTTTACAAAACCGCGGGCATCATATTTACGTTCTGCGTTCTTCTGGTATTCATGTATTACGTTTTAAAGAAATGTTACGAGAAGGGCATCGACAACGGGCTTCTTCTTCAGATTTCGTTGGTTGTTGGGTCGCTTATCGTTTTCTTTTTACCCGGAATGCATGAAAGATATGCTTACATGGTAGATTTACTTGCGATAGTTTATGCCTTCATGATGCCAAAGAAGTTTTACGTTCCACTTCTTAGAATATTCATATCCTTCATAGCATATCAGACATATTTTGTTTACGGCATGTATTTTAACTATGAGATACTTGCCGCGATACAGATATTCTTGATATACGACTCAGTAATGACACTGTATAAAACATTGAACGAAAAAAAGGACCCGGCTTAAGGTCCTTTTTCTTTACTCATTCGTGCAGTTTCTTTTTAAATTCCTTTAACTCTTCATTCAATATACGGTTATCTATCGAGCGTCGTATCTTGTAGATCAGGAACGCACAGAAGTATGTGAGGGCCACGTAAGCCGCGAACAGAAGCGATACCGTAAGCTTTTTGTCAAACCATTTAAAGAAATAGGAACAGGCTGCATAAATTGTGGTGCAAAGTACCATACATACGATCTCTTTTATCCCAAAGGAATCGGCTTCGTCAAATGCAGACATGGCATAAACCTGAAGATATCCCATGCCGTATGCCAAAAAGATCATCTCTGCCATATGCACTATACTTGCGTCCCAGGATCCGGATACGATTCGGTAAACGCAGTAAAAGAAAAGTATGGCAAAGAAATAAAGACAGGCCTTAAACTCTATCCCGATCTCTTTTGTCAGAAAACGTTCCCACTTGGAAACTTTCTTTTCGCTGTCAGTCACGTTTAAGCCCTCCTTTCAACAATCTTCGAAAATCCGATGCGTAAGTACGTGAAATGATGATATGTTCGCTGCTTTCAAGCACCACGTCTATGCGGTTTGAAGAAAGACTTTTAAGCCTTTCGACCTTATCCACATTTACTATCATCGACTTTGAGCATCTGAAGAATTTTGGGTTATGTAAACCATCTTCCAGATCCCGTAGAGTTTGATCGACGCGTATCACTTTATCGGATGTATAAACAAAAGTCTTATCATCTACCTTTTCCACATAGAGAATATCATCGGCGTCAAAGGTCACGGTCTCGTCGTCGCACTTGCCCGTAAGCTTTGAAAAAGAGGAATCTTCCTTTGTTTTGGGATAACTGATTATATCTCCCCAGCTCATGACCTCATCGGTAAAGTCCCCCGTTTCCATGAGACCCTCCGACCAAAGAAAGGCTCTGTCTTTCTCGTTTATATCCTCTAAATGCATAAAAAGTACATCCTTGATGATCTGTTGATCATCGGGAAACTCCGGATCTTTACCGACGCTCGGTATCTGATCCCCGACGATCTTGCATTCAAAGGTGTACTTCGTTCTGTTTTTTACTCTGTGAACAACGCTTAAGGGACGCACGACTTCCACATCCAAATTGCATTCTTCTTTAAGTTCTCTTATAACGGCTTGCTCGGGTGTTTCACCGGGTTCTATGGTGCCACCGGGCAAAGAATAAAAAGCGCGGCCGTCGATCACTATCTTTTCCATCAAAATAGTGTTTTCCTTTAGTATCACAGCCACACTTTTTTCACTCATACGCCGTACCTCAATTAAAGGTTTTTTGCCTGTATAGGTACAGTGTACACTTATTCGTTTTCTTCTTCAACCATTATCGGGCTTTTCTTTACTATGGCTTTTCCGTACCATTTCTTTTTATACCAATACCACATGACTATAAGGCCGCGTATACATTCATCCGAAGCCGTTCCCATAAAGACGCCCTTTACTCCAAGCCCCAGTAAAACGCCAAATGTATATCCGCCCGCTGCTCCTATTCCCCACATGGTGATAAGACCGATGATCAAAGGGAATATGTACGAACCGGCAGCTTTCAAGGAGCTTACGAAGGTCATGTTAAGGCATCTTCCGGCTTCGATAAATATATCCACAAGCATTATGCCCTGTCCCAGCGAGATTATCGTGGGGTTATCGGTAAAGAACCCGAGCGTTATCGTGCACAGCAAGTAGTTTATCAAGGCCAAGCCCACCGTAATGGGAAGGGATGTTCCGAGAGTTCTAAATACACGTTTGTAGGCAAGATCTTCTTTTTCCGCACCTACAAGATGCCCCGTTATGATCTGAGTTGCCATTGCGCAGGCATTGGAAAAGACCATTGCAAAGTACATGAGATTCTGACAGTAAACTTTGGCATTTACCGCTTCGTTGCCCATAGCGTTGATGAATGACAGAAGCACCATCTGGTAAAGATTGTAAAACAGGTTCTCTCCCGCGGAAGGAAGACCGATCTTTACCATCTGAAGCAAAAACTTACCGGGGAAAGGTCTTAAGTACTTTATCGAAATGCGTCCTATCTTCTTTCTGTAGAAGAAGGATATCGCTATTATAACGGCGACTACACGGGCTGCGACCGTAGCGATGGCAGCTCCGGCTATACCAAGATTCAGGAATTTTAAAGGACCGTAGAGGAACACATAGTTTCCGCATACGTTTATTAAGTTGATGACTATCGAAATGTACATGCCGGTCTTTGAAAAACCGTTACAGCGAAGTATCTGCAATAAAACATTGTAAACGGCCTGAAATACCATACCGCCGCCTACAATATTTATATAAAGCAAAGCTCCGGGCATCATTTCGGGAGAAACGTTTAAGAACGTCATCAAAGGACGCTTGAATATAACGAGTGCGCCGCTTAAGAAGATTCCGAAAAACAGATTTACGAATATGGAAAGGGTATATATCATGTTCATCTTGTCGTATCTTTTTGCGCCAAGATATTGCGCCGTCACAACAGATGTGGCGGTGGCAATTATATTGAACATGATTATAAGTAAGAACATGACCTGATTGGCATTTCCCACAGATCCCACCGCGTTTTCCGAATAATGACTAAGCATCATCGTATCCACGTTGTTTAAGAGTATGTTTAAGAACAACTCGATAAACATGGGACCTGCCAATGCCAAAAGAGGTGTTTTTTCATCGATTTCTTTCGTATTGATCCTGCTCATGATAGTGATTTTACTCTCACATCAGCCCGTCCACAATAAAAAACCGACTCAAAAATATATGATTTCTCTTTTTTGTCCCGAATATTTTTACTCTGAGAACAAGATTTTACCGTCTGAATCGAAGATCACATCCGAAGGGAAATCATAATATCCCATGCAATCGTCGGATGAATTTGCCACATAGTACCATGCCAATCTCTTTAAAGTAAAGCCTGCACTGTTTTTAGTCTCGATATAGTATGCGAATGCATCCGAAGGGCCCAGATCATACTCTTCATCCACATTGACCGTAAGATGTTTATCATACGAAATTTGGTCAATGTCGAGCTTGGTTCTTGATACTTCATTGCCGTTTATCTCACCTACCAGATAAGCTTCGGTTTCATGCAAAATGTCTTTACCTTCGAGACGCAAAAACCACATTTCATCTTTGATCGTAAGATGACCGTTTTTAAGTTTTACATCCCAGGGGAGCTTGGAGGCATATATTTCCGGGAAAAAATCGTTCCAGAACGGACCGTAATAAACTGTTTCCAGTTCTGCCGCATTTTTTACTCCGTCTGTTTCTACAACAACGGTCGGGGCTCCTTCACACACATCGAATATTCCGTAGTTAACGGTGGCGGTGAAAGTACCGTTACCTTTATTCTTCATTTCCACTTCGTGGGGGCCGTAGAAAAGTGTAGCCTTGGTATCATCACTGAACTGACGAAGTTGCACTTCGGTTTCCAACTCAACGCTACGACTGTCCATATCAACACCGACGAATACCACATTGGACGAACATACCACCGAATTGACATATTTAAACCTGCCGGCAATGTCTTCACTGTATATACTCATATCTCTGTTAAGATCGCTTATCTTGTTACTTAAGTTATTAACGGAAGACTGAAGTGAGGTGATCATTCCCAGATTGATTCCGTTCCATAAGATGAGTATTACGATGAGCACTCCTATCAAAGTGCTTTCGGGAGAAGATATTCGTTTTGACTTATCTTCCACTCCATTTAAAACGTCATTTATGTGACGACGGTATTTAAGATATTTCGTGGCCAATATGATCGCC
>CAMPBP010000121.1 GCA_946639085.1 uncultured Lachnospiraceae bacterium | reverse complement strand
GGTGTGGATGTACAGGAAAGACCGGTACGACGCTATACAGACAGTGAATGTATGGCAAATATCATCGGCTACACCGGAAAGATTTCCACCGATGAGTACAACGAAAGAGTAGCCACCGATGAGAATATTTCCCTAAATGATGTGGTTGGAAAAAGCGGCATAGAGCAGTACATGGAGGAGACTCTTTGCGGGGACAAGGGGTACGAGACTGTGTATGTGGACAGCACGGGAAATGTGCTGTCTGAGTCGGAGCACAAGGATCCGGTCCTCGTCCACGAACTGTGTATGAAGTAATCTATGAAGGCGAACCCCATCATATAGCTGTACAAATAAGTGATAACGGTTATATCGTTAGCGCAAATCCTAAATCAATGAAAGGAAATAAGTAAATGGAAACTATAAGATTATTATTGGAATATGGCACATATCCTCTTTGGCTATTAGATGATGAAGGCATGACTATTGATACGGCTCTACCAACTGAATGGTCTGATGACAAAGAACTGGATACTTTATTGACTGAAATCATGAGCAAGTATGATCAGCTATTTATCGATAATAAAAAAGAATTCAGGTATGTCGGATTCAAAGAAGATGTAGATAAAAATGACTTTATTGACAAACTACATCTCGCTGTAGATATGGTAACAGCAAAAAATGCCGGCAAGTATAAGATTATCAATGATTTTCATATCGATGAATTGTAAATCTAAAAGGAGCTTCGAATGAAGCTCCTTTTCAATTGAAAAATCGTATCCGCAAATGCGGATACGATTTTGATATTTGCCTTAAATCAATATCTTTCTTCCGGCAAAAACTACTAAATAAACTTACCTGTAGAGCTTCTTACCGTCTATCAGTATGTAGTCCTTAATCTTGTCTTTCGAAAAACCTTCAATGCTGACAAATCCGATCTTGGAAATATTTATCCCTTGGACACTTGCAAGCTGTTTTTCTTCCTGCTCACATTCTTCTGGCGTCATTTCTCTGTCGAAATATTTACATTCATAGAAATCGTAGTTATCTCCGCTTCTCTTAACAACAGAATCGAATTCACCATTGGTTTTATTCACGGGATCATCGTACCAATAACTTCCGAAGTCTTCTATGTCGTCAATCTCTCCGTTGACAGAGGCCCTATGGAAGTATTCCAATACAATTCCTTCGAATCTTCTGCTTACAAATTCACGAAGTTTCTCGCCGCAATTTTGTTTATAAAACTGTTCCGGACCAATCCTTGCGATCGTACCCGCATTTCCGAAAATGAATGAGAAATAGAAGCGCATAAGATTATCCGTAATCTCATAAAACTGTTTCTTCTTGTCACCTCTTTTGTTTATCGGTTCGTCTTTTATGATCGTTTCCATATCAAGAAGAATTTTCAGTTGCTTATCAAGCAAGCCGTTTTCAGTGTTTTTCATCCATGCATGTATCTCACTGTACTTCTTCTTGCCGTTTCCCAATGCCTCTAAGATACGTGTGTCGTACGTTTTCTTTATCTCCCTTAGCATCGTGTTTTCGATATGAGTGCGAACCAGCCCTGTTTCGGGTAAAAGAAGCTTCTTTATGTTTATGTCCAGCGGGGCTTTATCGTCTATAAGACTAAGTACATACGGTGAACCTCCGAACACAGAATACATTGCCGCTTTCTCTCTTTCCGAGAGTTCGGGATAGAATTTTGCAGCGTCAAGATAATCAAAATCCCTGACATGAAGGATAAGTGAAAATCTGCCAAAGAGTGGATTGTCTTCGTCCAAAAGTTCTTTCATTACCGCTATATAGGAACCGCAAAGAATAATCTTAACGTTTTCAGGCAGTTTATCTATTACCGCCTGCATAACGGAATCTACTTCACCCTTCTTTTTTGTTTCTTTAAGGTAAGGGTATTCATCTATAATCAGAAGAATCCGTTTTTGCAAAGATTTAAGATAATCCATCATGGCAAAGACAGACTCAAAACTCATTTTGGGCAAAGAAAGAGCTTTGCACACACTTTGGTACAGAAGATCCATATTCCCTTCATATGTGCTGGATACGCACAAATGAGTGATGACTGTTCCGTCAAAAGAATCTGCAGCTTTGTTTATAAGTGTAGATTTCCCTACTCTTCTTTTCCCATATACAAGCACGGCCGTTTTATGTTTCCAATTATTTAGTTCACTTTGAAGTTCAGTAAGTTCTTTCTCTCTTCCGATAAACATGTTTCGTGCCCTTTTTTATTCTGAAAATATTTTCACTGAAAAGTTTTTCAGTATCTACTGTTAATATATTATCTGCACGTCAACATGTCAAGCCCGATTCCTATTCCAGCGTCTTAAGCGCGTCGCTCTTCTTGATGCCGCGGATTTTAAGTAGCTGCATTACCACCACCGCGAGGTAGCTTACTATACCGAGCACTATCATCTTAATATAGCAGGCATTGTCGACGGCGCAGGGAAGATATCCGCTCATGCGCTTGTAAAGATAATACTTGAATATGAGGCGCACGATCTCGTCTACGAACGGCACCGAAACAATGAGGCTGAGTACTACCACTATCGAGGTCGATACGATGTAAAGACCGCCGATCTCTCCGCCGGTGAAGCCCAGAATCTTGGTCATTGAGATGCTGTTTGCGTTTTTCTCGATGATCTGCTTTGAAAGCAGGTAAACCATAAGCACAAACATTGCAACACCGAACCATTGTACCGGAGTCATTATGCCTGCAAACGATTTCCAAAGCTGCTTTGCAAGTCCGCCCAGCGTGCTGCTGTCGAGTTTCATGTAGATGTTCGATTCCGTCAGGTTTTCAAGCTCCTTATCCGAGAAATAACCACTGTAGTAGTCAGGTGTCTTGTCATATGTTTCATTGAACTCCGAAAGGTTCATAAATACCGCAAGACTTGCTTCGTACGGGTAATCTCCCGCTATCTCGAACGTATATGTTTTGTCGGCGTATTTGTCGTAAAGATCCACCTTGTCGCCGACTTTTAACTCGTATTTGTCCATATAGCCGTTCGATGCAAGCGCTTTGCCCTCAGGTATGGCTTCTTTGATATATCTGCTGTCTTTATCTATTCCGAATACCGATATCTCATCGGTCTTGAAATCGCCTCTTGTGGTCTCAAGCGTAGCGATCGCATATTTCTCGGCCGAATCGTCGCCCGCATCCTCGGGAGTCTTCAAAACGTATTGATATTTGCTGATCGACGTATCCTGTATACGGTCCACAAGATTATCAAGAAGCGGCTTTATCATAAGTCCGAATATGATGATGGCGCCGGCCAGTATAACGCCTATCGCCATGGTGATGTAGTTTGAGAGGTTCTGGAATATTATCCTTATGCGGAACCTGTGCGTAAAAGGCAGCACCTTCGGAAGCCTCATGGCACGCTTCTTTCCCCTTCCCGACGTCTCTCTTCTTAAAAACGTGAGCGGCTTTATACGCATCTTCCACACCAGCACCGCAACGTTTATCACTATCATGATGATACTCGGTATAAGCGTCGTTTTTATGAACGCCTCTTTGTTCCAAAGTGTTTCGGCATTGCCGAGCGAATACATCTCTCTGTAGATCTTAAGCATCATATCTCTCATTACGGTGTAGCCGATCACGTTTCCGACCACCATGCCCGCAAGGAACGATAAAAACGGCAGCATGAAATAATGTCTCACCAGTTCGCCCTTCGTGTAGCCCGATGCCCTCAGTGTTCCGATGACCGCCGCCTCTTTCGAGATCGTATTTAACGTCGTCACCGCCACTATGAACGCCAGCACCACAACCACTATCACCAGAAATGCACTCATGGCACCGCCGTCGCCTTCCATGTCCTCGCCCGGGAAATTGATGGCTTTGTTTTCGTAATCGGGGATGTAGTCGCTAAGCTCGAGCATCGTTAAGTTCTTCTCGCCCATCATCGAACGCGCCACGATGTCGGTATTCACCTTTATAAGCTCGTCTCTGAGCGCCTCGATAACGTCCTCGGAAGCCTCTTTGCTTTCTTTGTCCGTCGAGGGCTTTTCATTGTACGTCCAGCCGTAATTAACGGTAATATGGTCCGAAGAAAACGCATCGAACCCCCTCTCACTCATCACTCCGAGGCCAAAGTTCTCGTTGTCGAACATGAAATCGGAGTTGTCCTTAAAAAGGGCAGCGTAGTTGGGAAGTGCCACAAATCCCGTAACTTTCACGTTGTGGCCGTCTACGCGAATGGTATCGCCGATATTAATGCCTGCCTTTATCGAATGGACGTTATCGATTGCGATCTCGCCCTCATTTTTCGGAAGTTCTCCCTCGGTCACCGTAGGCTCGTTAATTCCGCTTCCTAAGCGGTAAACTCTTATGGTGACGTTATCGTTTTCTTCTTCAAAGTAGTCCGAACGGTAGAGCTTGATGTTTGCGGCCTCTTCGATGTCTTTTATGAAGTCATCTTCAGGCACCACGTTTAGTATAAAGTGGCCGTTTTCGACGTTGTTTTGCGCTAGGGCGTCGTGATATGCCTTCGCCACTCCGGCGTTTGCCACCAGAAAGCTCGATACCACCGATACCACCATTACGATAAACAAAAAGATCACCGCGTACTTTCCGAAGTCGCCCTTAAGCTCCCTTAAGTAGCGTTTGTTCATTGGGTTTCTCATACGCGCCTCCTACCACTCGATGTCCGCAACGGGCATTTTGCTCTCGTTTAAGTAGTTCTTGCTGACACGTCCGTCACGAAGCTTTACCACGCGGTCGGCCATGTTTTTGAGCGCATCGTTGTGAGTTACCATGATTATCGTGTTGCCGTATTCTTTGTTGATCTTTTCAAGAAGTGTGAGGATCTCTTTTGAGGTGTTGTAATCAAGAGCTCCGGTGGGTTCGTCGCAAAGAAGGATGTCGGGATTTTTGATGACCGCGCGACCGATCGCAGTACGCTGCTGCTGTCCGCCGGAGAGCTGGTTGGGAAGCTTGTTTCTGTGTTCGTAAAGCCCGAGGGTCTTTAAAAGATCATCGACCTCGAGCGGATTTTTGCTAAGATACGCTCCAACCTCTACGTTCTCTCTTACCGTAAGGTTGGGGATGAGGTTGTACATCTGAAATACATAACCGAGGTGGTTTCTTCTGTACTGTGTTAGCCTCTTTTCGTTCATGTCGGCGGTC
>CAMPBP010000120.1 GCA_946639085.1 uncultured Lachnospiraceae bacterium | reverse complement strand
GCTTGCTCCGTCAATAACGTCACCATTTCCGATGACGGGAACCGATACCGCTTCCTTTACCGCCTTTATGATGCTCCAATCGGCTTTGCCGGAGTAATACTGCTCTCTCGTGCGGCCGTGAACCGCAATGGCTGACGCTCCGCCCTCTTCGGCCGCGCGTGCCACTTCGACGGCGTTTACATGCGCTTCGTCAAAACCTTTTCTTATCTTTACGGTAACGGGCTTTGAGATCGCCCCCGAGATCTCTTTTACTATCTCATAAACCAGCTTCGGCTCCTTCATAAGATACGAGCCTTCGTGGTTGTTGACTACCTTCGGCACGGGGCAGCCCATGTTTATATCAAGCACCGCGAAAGGTCTTTCCTCGATGCGTTTGGCTATCTCAGCCATAAGTTTCGGGTCGTTACCGAAAAGCTGACAGGATACAGGTGCCTCGCCTTCGTGGATCTGAAGTAACGTCTCCGTGTTTTTGTTGTTGTAATGAACGGCCTTTGCGGAGATCATCTCCATGCAGACCATGCCCGCGCCGTACTCAGAGCACAGCAAGCGAAATGGCAGGTCTGAAACTCCTGCCATCGGTGCCAAGAATATGTTGTTTTTTAAAGTAACATTTCCTATCTGCAATGTCTTCTCCGCCCACGTTAGGGATAAATTACTTAGCGTTCTTTTCGTATATGATGCGAAGTCCGTCAAGGGTGAGGGCCGCATCGTAAACGTCGATCATATCGGTCTCGTCGGAAATGAGTCTTCCAAGTCCGCCGGTGGATACCACCTTTAAGTTGTCAAATCCGCTTTCTTCTTTCACGCATTTGATGATGTACTCGGTCTGACCGATCTGGCCGTACACGAGACCCGCCTGCATGGAGGATATGGTTTCCTGGGCAAGTATGGACTTGGGTTTCTTTATTTCGATCTCCGGAAGTTTTGCGGTGTCGTTCCAAAGAGCTTTGGCAGAGATCTTGATGCCGGGAGCGGTAATACCTGCGGCAAATTCTCCCTTGTCGGTGACAAGATCGTATGTCGTGGCGGTACCGAAATCAAGCACCAGCACCGGGCCGCCGTATTTCTCGTAGGCTCCTACAGCGTCGACTATTCTGTCTGCGCCGATCTCACGGGGATTCTCGGTCACTATCTTGATACCTGTCTTGGTGCCGGGTCCTACCACCATGGGCTTAACCTTTATGTATTTGGTAACTGCGCCGGTGAGGGCGTGCATAAGGTTAGGCACAACGCTTGCGATGATGGCGCCGCTTATCTTTTCTTTTGGCACACCGTTGTTGTCAAGAAGTGCCGTTATCATCATTCCGTATTCATCGGAGGTGCGGGACACGTTGGACATCATTCTAAAGGTGGTGACAAGCTCGGTCTTTTTGTACACTCCGAAAGTGATATTTGTATTTCCTACATCGATTACAAGGACCATAATTATTCCTCTTCCAGCAAACTGCTAAGATCTTCTTTTAACACAAAAGCGCGGTAATAAAGGTTTAGGGACTCCAAAAACTCCTGTCTTGTCGCACGGATCTTGCTTACCAATAATCCTGCGGCGATGTCGTCGTACATGAAGTCGTCGTCCGACGCCTGTGTCGTAAACTTAAGTTCTCCGTCTTCGTCGAAACCTATGGTAAAAATTCCACCAACTTCTTCGGTAAAAAGAACACTGATTATCTTGAGTTCATTTTTCACCGACTCGGGCATTTTCTCGAATAACGGATTTAAGTAATATTTTTCTTCGTACGCGTTTGCAGCACAAACAACCGTTTCAGCCATTATTTGTTAAACTCCTCAGACAATGTTGCTGCCATAACGGCTTTGATGGTGTGCATACGGTTCTCGGCCTCGTCAAATACAAGGCTCTGAGATGACTCGAATACCTCGTCGGTAACTTCCATCTCGGTGCGGCCAAACTTCTCGCCCATTTCCTTGCCGATCTGAGTCTTGAGATCGTGGTATGCGGGTAAGCAGTGAAGGAATACCGCCTTGGGACCTGCGTTGTCCATGATGGCTTTGTTTACCTGATAAGGTGAAAGGGCACGGATACGTTCATCCCAGACTGCTACGGGCTCGCCCATGGATACCCAAACGTCGGTGTAGATAACGTCAACGCCCTTTGTGCCTTCCATTGCATCCTCGGTAAGTCTGATGCTTCCGCCGGTAGTCTTTGCAATCTCTTCGCACTGTTTAACGAGTGCGGGATCGGGGAAGTAGTTCTTGTTGGAGCATGCGGTAAAGTGCATACCCATCTTTGCACAGGTTACCATGAGGGAGTTTGCCATGTTGTAACGGGCATCACCCATGTATGTAAGCTTAATGCCTTTTGTATGTCCGAAATGCTCCCGGATGGTCAAAAGATCTGCCAGCATCTGGGTAGGATGAAACTCGTTCGTTAAGCCGTTCCATACGGGTACGGTAGCGTAACGTGCAAGTTCTTCAACAATTGACTGCTCGAAGCCTCTGTACTCGATACCGTCAAACATACGGCTTAAAACACGCGCGGTATCGGCGATGCTTTCTTTCTTACCTATCTGCGAGCTTGCGGGCTCAAGATATGTGGAACCCATTCCGAGATCGTTGGCTGCTACTTCGAAAGAACATCTTGTACGTGTACTGGTCTTTTCAAAGATAAGAGCTACGTTCTTTCCGCGAAGCTTATCAACGGGTTCGCCGGCTTTCTTCTTAGCCTTAAGATCTGCTGCAAGATCAACGAGACCCTGAATCTCTTCGGGTGTGTAATCAAGTAATTTCAAAAAATCGCGTCCGTATAAATTCATTTTCTTTCTCCCTCTCTCCCAATTAATAGAATACGTGGTGACCGATGACGTAGCCTTCCTTCGTGCCTGCACGTCTGAAGTGTGTCATGTCTCCTACGTTTGTATATCCGTTAAGTGCTTCGATGGCGGCCTGTACACATATCTGCTTTGGTCCGTTGTTGTAAACACGGGACAAAGAACCCGTTTTCGCGGGTGTGAACTGACCCGAAGCATAAATTACATCGTAAACCGTTGAAGGATATGCTCCGCTTCGTACACGGTTCATTACCACCGCGCCTACGGCAAGCATGCCTTCGTAAGGTTCTCCTCCCGCCTCACACTGAATGAGGGCGCCGAGAAGTCTTTGTACATTCTCGTCGGACTGCATTGATTCACGCTGTCTTATGAGCGCGAGTCTTGCTTCTTCTTCCTGACGTTTTCTTTCTTTGATCATTGCCATGGTTTCGCCGTGGTCAACCTCGAACTTGATCTTCACGTTTGCGGCGGGGACAAATCCGTTCTCGTCGCCGTAAGCGATCTCGACCCATCTGGATTCACCGTCGTTAATGACTTCGGCGATGGCGTTCTGACTCATGATGCCGAGAATGGGTGCGTTGTAGTTCGGAGCGGAACGTACGTATACCGCGGTATCGATCACCACCGCGTTCACGAAACCTACTTCTCTTGCCAGTTCTTCGGCTTCTTCGTCAAACAAAAGATACTCGTTGCTTGCCCAGCCCACCAGCTCGCCCGTTTCGATAAGGCTCCATTCCTCGCCGCGTTCAAGCACCTTGCCGCCACAGTCTTTGTATATCTTTCCGACTATCTCGGAATCGATGTCTGCCTTGGCACGTACGTGAAGCGCCGATTTAACGTTGGCCATTACAAGATTGGAGCTTTCCGTGTCGGGGATCTCATCATCGACTTCGATGCCCAGCTTGTCTGTCGACTCATCGTTGTAAGCGTGAGGATCGAAAACCACCATGGCTCCGACGCTCTCGTCCTGCAATATCTTCGAGGCGGGATCGGCATAAGCGTTAAGTGAGAAAAGACCCATGAGCCCCGCTGCCGCAATGACCGCGATAAAGCCTCTTAATGTTCTCTGTCTCTTCGCTTCGTAACCCAGAAGCGACGCGCTCACTGCCGCGTTTAACGATTCAAGTTGTCCTTCCATCGGGATCTTTATGAGTTTGTCGGCCTTGCTTGAAAGATCATCGCTTAAGCCGTTTCCCTCATTCCCGATAAAAAATGCGGTACCTTTAATAAAATCTTCCTCCCAAAATGTTCTCTCACCCTTAAGATGGGCAGCGTAACATTTAATACCTTTGGATTGAAGCTTTTTAACCGCAGCGCTTAAGTCTTCCGCGTATACAAATGGCTCTCTGAATAATGCTCCCATTGTTGCTCTTACGACTTTAGGACTGTAGATGTCCACCGTGTCTTTGCTCATGATCACGGCGTCTACTCCCGCGCCCTCGGCGGTTCTTATGATGGTCCCGAGATTGCCCGGATCCTGGATCGTTTCAAGCACAAGGTAAAGCCCGTCTTCTTTAATGAGACTGTCAAGATCGTACTCGTTCATTTTTACAACGGCGAGCACCCCCTGAGCCGTTACCGTATCGCTAACCTTTTGAAACACGTCGTCTTTTAAGACTTCCGTCGGTAAAGAGTTAAGACGCTTCTTTATACCGGGATCGGCACTTAAGCTTTCCGATACAAAGACACTTTCGATGCGTTCGGCGGGCACTTCCAAGAAGGCTCTTATGCCTTCCACAACGAAGACACCCTCTTCTCTTCTGTACTTTGCGCTCTTTAAAAGCTTCGCTATTCTTTTGACCTGTTTGTTGTCACAAGATACTATCATACACTTTCATTTCTTGAAAGAAGGCGGCTTACCTCGTACTGGTAAGGATTGATCGTCTTCTCCATTGCCAATGCTTCGTCGATATCGTAGTCGGTGAACTGACCGAAACGATAGCATACAGCACGCATAGTTTTGCCTTCCGCAAGTATATCTGCGGCATATGCGCCCATGATCGAAGCATAATATCTGTCTTTACATGTGGGACTTCCGCCACGCTGCATGTAACCGAGTATCGTAGCTCTCGTCTCGATACCCGTTGCGGCTTCGATCCTTCGGGCCATGGATGTGGAGTGTCCGATACCTTCCGCGTTGATGATAAGGTGGTGTGTCTTACCTTTCTTTCTGTTGGCGATTATGTTGTTAACAAGGGTCTGCTCATTAAAGTCATACTTTTCGGGCAAAAGAACATCCTCCGCACCGCATGCGACACCGCCCCAGAGTGCAATGTAACCGGCGTTACGTCCCATAACTTCGATGATGGAGCATCTTTCGTGAGACGAAGATGT
>CAMPBP010000119.1 GCA_946639085.1 uncultured Lachnospiraceae bacterium | reverse complement strand
GGGGAGTGGAGCTTTAAAGAGGTTTCGACGAGCGACCCAAGGTACGACACCCTTGTAAAGCAGGCGACCGTGAATCTGTATAACAGGACGGTCATCTATGACGATAAGGAGCTGGAGCGGCACCTTGACCCGGACCAGGACAATGTCCGCGCCGGAAGACCGAGGCTTACGCCAGAGCAGGCTGAGGCGGGCAAATGCTCCGACGAGATAGCGTCAAAACTCGACCGGATAGTGAAAGTCCATATGAAGGAAGTAGACTTCTACGACAACAATACCAAGAACGCTGAGGTACTGTTCCACAAATACAAAGAAGAGTGTGCAAAAGTACTTGATGTTGCCTTGGATGAAAAGGCAGAGATACCAAAAGGCTACAAGGAAGAAGATATTGAAACGATCCGGAGGTCTTTCAAGGAACATAACATCGATCCTCAGACTTACAAGAGGGTGGGTGAGATGATGCGTGAGCAGGACGGAAAGCTGCATAAAGTAAAGGCCGCAGAGATTACAAAAGAGACGAAAACGAAAGAAACCGTCACCACGGAAGATAGGAGCAGGTAAGGGAGGAATAAGATATGGCTGTAAAGTACGGGATAAAATCGAAAGAAGAGAGGAAGTCCGATACCCGATGGCTCGTGATAAAGATAGCGCTGCTTGCTGTTTATGTAATATTTGTGATCCTGCTCATAGGGCATTTCAGTGCAGTGTCTTGGGGAGAACACAGGCTGGAAGACGATGGAACCAGGCTCATGATAGCCTTTACCGACGTTTTTACGAACCCTACCAACTTCAGGATGACTGATGATGACTGGATGTATGTGTTCCTCTTTGCGGTCGCACCTGTAGCACTTTACTTCCTCGCAAAGAAGATACAAAGCTACTATAAGCACGACGACCCCGATACCGTAAACGGCGACGCACACTTTATGACGCTGCCGGAGCTTAAGAGGCATAACTATAAGTACACGGATCCCCTCGGCAAACAGGACTGCTCCGGACACCGCAATATGATCATAGCAGGCGACCTCCTTCTCATGATGGATAACGAAAAGACGAAAAAGAACTTCAACGTCCTCGTAATCGGTGGTTCCGGTGCCGGTAAGTCCAGGTACTTCGCCGCACCAAACATCCTTCAGTATAACTGTAATTTCCTTATAACAGATCCGTCGGGCGAACTTCTTGAGCAGTACGGAAAATCGCTCGAAGATAACGGATACAACGTAAAGGTCTTTAATATCGTTGATGTCTTCAAAGGGAACCGTTATAACCCGCTCCACTACATAAGGTCCGAGAAGGATGTATATATTCTTACCGATACCCTGTTTGCGAATACCACGAACCCCGGCAAGGGCGGCGGCGAACAGTTCTGGGACGACTGTGCGAAGATACTCCTTAACGCACTTATACTGTACCTGTGGCACGAGTGTCGGGACGAGAATGATAAGACCTTCTCGAATGTCATGAAGCTCCTTAATATGGCTTCCGTAGACGAGAACAACCCCGACGCAGAGTCCCCGCTTGATATATTGTTTGCAGACCTTGAAAAAAAGGACGGCGAAAACAACCTTGCCGTGCAGGAGTATCACTCACTGAAACAGGCGGCAGGCAAGACGATGAAGTCCGTCCTTATCTCACTTTCTTCAAGGTTAAGATCGTTTAAGCTGTCGGATATACAGTATCTTACGGATCAGGACGACTTCCATTTCGAAGACTTTGCGGATTCAAAGCAGGCGCTCTTCGTCATTATCCCTACCGCCGACGATACATTTAACTTCCTTGCGTCACTGATGTACTCCCAGCTCTTTATCACGCTCTTCAACTATGTGGAGAACGACACTAAGTTCGGCTGGCAGGTAACCCTCGGCAACGGGGAAGCCATAAAGGTGTTCCAGGCGCAAAATGATAGTGAATCGGCAATAGCGCAGCATAAAGCAGAGCAGTTTGTTGCCGCCGTACAAAACGGAACGTTTACATATCACGACAACGAGAAAAAGTTGTTTAAGTTATATATAAAAAATAAGGAGTCCGAAAAGCTCTTTAGCGAGCTGAAGGCAAAGGAGCGGGAGATAAAGAATACTTCCAACGATATAAAGGCCGAACAGGACGAGGCTGCAAGGCAGGCCCTTACAAAGAAGCGCAACGACTTAAAGGATAATCGGCACGAAATCCTCAGAAAGATGGACGAGTATATCGTCGGCTGGAGGGGCACTGATGCATTATATAAGGAGTTTCTGAAGAATGTCGCTGGCCTTAAACCCGAGAAGTGCAAGAAGATGAAGTGCCCTCACCATGTCCGGTTCATCCTCGATGAGTTCGCAAACATCGGACAGATCCCCAAGTTTGATAAGCGTCTTTCTACGATCCGAAAATACGAGATTTCATGCTCGGTAATCCTTCAGTCTTTGGCGCAGCTTAAGAATATATACAAAGACGAGTACACGACCATCATATCAAACTGCGACACGATACTATACCTCGGTACCAACGATCCTGACACGAATAAATGGTTCTCCGAAATGCTCGGAGAGAAGACCACGAAGACATTAAGCCGCTCAAAGAATGGCGATAAAGGCGGCAGCATAAGCATAGGACTGTCCAAAGCGCCGCTTATGCCTGTTAACCGGCTCCGGCTTATGCCGTCAGAAGATTGCATTGCCATGATCCGCCAGGAAGTGCCGTACTACGGTGCAAAGTATGACCTTTTGAACCATCCCCAATTCAAGTACGCAGCATCCGTGTCCGGGACATTTAAGATCCCCGTAAATTGCAGTGCGGATATGTATAAGAACCTGCCGTACTGGAAGAGGCAGGAAATACGGAAAAACGAGATATCCCGCGTCGGAAACGACGGAATGGGCGAAGCCCGGAAAGGACAGAACGGCGAGTTGTTTAACTCAAAAATCTCGGAAGCAAAAGAAACTGCGAAAGAAGGCAAGGAAAAAGCTGCAGCCGAACAGGCAGCCGCACAGGCTGAAGAGGTAAAGACCCGGGAAGAAGATGATGCCGATAACAGGCGAAAAGCACGGGAATCAAAGGTTGCTAAAGAAGCACTTGAAGAAATGGCGGCTGAAAAGGAAAAGCAGCTTGAAGAGGATGCGACCGATACCACGACTAGGAACCTCATGACGGCCTATGGTATAGATCTCAATGACGATATTGAGAGCATCAAGGAAAAGATAGAGAGCGTATTCGTTCTTGAAAACCCTCCTACGGAGTCGCTGTATTACACAGAAGTGTGATGATGTTTCTGTTGCCTTCGTTTTTACTGTCAGTCATTTCTATTTTTATTCCTTTTATCATTATGATGTATCAAGGTAAACCGTAAACAAGACTTCATCTTAAGGAGGAAAAAAGTATGGAGAGAAACGGTATGATAAGCCCGATTAGGCCCAAGAAGAGCTTCTTCGGCAAGGTAGGCGCGGTTATGAGCAATACGATCAAAGCCTTTGGCTGTTCCGCAGTGAGCGCGATGGCGATGATACCGATATTTGCGATGGCTGATGATGATGGCGGGGTATCAACACTCATTAGTAGTTTAGGAACATTAATTCCTATATTCATAGGCGTTGTTGGCGGGATCGTGTTGATGGGTGGACTCATTCAGTATGGCAAAGCTCAGAGGAATGAAGGACAGGGAGCAGAAAAAGCGTCGGGCTGGCTCGCTGCAGGCGTGATCATCCTTATCGCCGCAATTGCGTCGAGAGTTCTTCTCAACTTTGTGACAAAATCACTCACGACTATTAATGGGTTAGAATAACACCCTGTTTCAAGTTGAGGATAGGCCACTATCTCAGACATCATGGTCGGAAATCCTGTACAAGATCTGTAATTGTTTTTTGCCGCAAGGTTTATAAATTTTCAATCGCCTATGTGTACATTAATATCAAGCGAACAAAGAAAAAAGAGAACCGTAAACATGATATCAGCGCTGCTTATAGTGGCGCTGGTATTGTCTGTCTTTTTGACGCCCGTGGCGCTTGCTGACGACGATGAGGAACCTAAGGATTGGCCTAAGACATGGATTTACGAGATATGCACGGGCGGCCTGAAGATTGTAGAACAAACAGTTACGGGCTCATCTAAAGACGGCACTAACTACGACAGTCCTTATGCTCCCCTTTATCTGGCGCTCGCCGGGAATTCCGGAACATCAGTACAAGGCGGAGGGGGCGAAACACAAGGATATCAATATCAGGTTTCAACATCCCTCGGCAGTCAACAGGCTAATATGTCCAACATTGTAAGCATCATCAGAACTGTTATGGGTGTTGTTACCTGGCTTGGCATTTTGATGGTCGTAATAATCGCGGTGTCGCATTATGTCGAAAACATGAAGATGAACGCCCAAGACCCGCTCGAAATGATGGCGAAGTACTTTCTCGAGATGATTATCGGAATACTCGTCGTAGTGAATGTCAAATACCTTATCGAATTCCTGTTAAATCTCGGGACTTGGATTGCGAAAGCCGTGGCAAAAGCCGGAGGATCAACCGGCGGTGAGGCAGACCTTTCTTACGCAAAAAATGTGACTGCAAATGCGTTCTCGGTTATAACGGTTATTCTTGCGATAGCGGGTGGTGTAATGCTCTTTGCGGGATTCATCCAATACGGCAGAGCACAGAAGGATGAAGGAAAGCACGCTGAAAAGGCTGCAGGAATGATGGAGGCGGGCATTATTATATTGCTCATCTCTCTTTCAATGGGAGTCGTTCAGGCCTTTGTTAACGGTCAAACGGAAAAAGCCGTCGAAGCAACGACTCAGAATAACCAGCAGTGGAACAATAAGATAGATGAAATACTTGATAATGTCACAGGAAAGCACGATGGCTGGATATTCTGGAAGATACTCGTTGTTATCTGCTTTATTGTTCCTTGGGCATTGTCAAAACTCGTGGAGATCGCAGCAACATTTGCCCTCCTTTCCATACTGCTTGAAATAGGCTTAAGAAAGATGTTTGCGCCGCTTGCGGTGGCAAATATATACAAGGATGGAATCAACTCGCAAGGCATGAGATATTTCAAGAAGTTCTTTGCAGTCGTGCTTAGGCTTGCCCTTGCGATAGCGATATCAATAATAATTACAATGTACACGTCAACGATATTTGGCGGCGTTATCGGCATCAAAGAGATATTCGGGCTTGTCGCCCTAAACTTCGCGGGTGTCGGTATTATGT
>CAMPBP010000118.1 GCA_946639085.1 uncultured Lachnospiraceae bacterium | reverse complement strand
ATCGATAAACGGCGGATTTACGTGCCCCAACAGAGACGGAACGCTTGATACGAGAGGATGCATCTTTTGCTCGGGAATGGGATCGGGAGACTTTGCACCGACGTCCGAGATGTCCGTTACCCGGCAGATCGAGGCGGGCATAAACCGGGTGAAAGCCAAGAATCCCACCAAATTCATCGCGTATTTTCAGGCTTTTACCAATACATACGCGCCTGTGGAAAGATTGGAGCAACTGTATAAAGAAGCCATGGATCATCCAAAGATAGTTGGTCTTTCCATAGCTACGAGACCCGATTGTCTCCGGGACGAAGTGCTTTCTCTTATAGAACGCCTTAACAGGATAAAACCGGTATGGGTCGAACTGGGGCTTCAGACGATAAACGAAGAAACCGCACGCTACATTCGTCGCGGATATTCTTTAAACGTATATGATGAGGCGGTGAAGAAACTTAAGGATATCGGAGTAGAGGTCATCACCCACGTCATTTTGGGGCTTCCCGGGGAAACGAAAGAAGATATGTTAAAGACCGTCGGGTATGTTGCAGAAAGCGGCGCGACGGGAATAAAACTTCAGCTTCTTCATGTGATAAGAGGAACGGATCTCGAAAAAGACTACAACGCAGGCCTCTTTGAATGCATGAGCATGGAAGAGTATGTTTCTTTGATAAAAGACTGCATCGATATTCTTCCAAAAGATATGATAATTCATCGCATGACAGGCGACGGAGATAAAAAGACACTTATCGCTCCCATGTGGAGTACAGACAAAAAGCGGGTGCTTAACGCTCTTCACGCGGCACTTGATAAGGTATAAAGAGAGAACGTATATAAGGAGGATGAGATGGTAAAAGCGGTTATTTTTGATATGTTTGAGACGTTGGTGACTCTCTTTACGGGGAAAACATACTTCGGAGAAAACATTGCGGAGGATGTGGGAGTCGATCCCAAGGTGTTCAGGAAAGAATGGCATTCTATCGAAGATGAGAGAAGTACCGGAAAGTATACGATCAAAGAAGGTCTTGAGGTGGTATTAAAACGTCTCGGGGTATATTCGGAGGAACTTGTCGAACTGGCGACAAGAAAAAGGATCGAAGCGTTAAACGATACGTTTTCCGCCATACCGGAGGAATCGATAAACCTTCTTAAGGCTCTTAAAGAGTGTGGGATAAAGATTGGTCTTATAACAAATACCTTCTCCGACGAACGGGATTTTATCAAAGCGTGTTCTTTGTACCCATATTTCGATGTGGCACTTATATCGTTTGAACAGGGTATATTGAAACCCGATCCCGAGATGTTTAAACGTATGACGGAAAGGCTCGGCGTCAAAGCGGAGGAATGTCTGTATGTGGGTGACGGCGGATCGAAAGAATTGTTTGCCGCAAGGGATGCGGGAATGCATCCCCTTCAGTGCACCTGGTTTTTTGAAGGGATGTTTGAACCTCACATACCGTGCCCGCCTCTTGATGAATTCGATCACGTAAACACTCAGATGGAAGTGCTTGACTTTATAAATCCTAAGTGCTAACATTCGTAGTTAGCAAGGGCTAACTCCAAAATGCAACATAGGTGAAAACATGGCAACAGCAATCATTATCCTGATAATCATCGCTCTGATATGCATAGCGATAAGACGTATCTACCGCACGATCAGATTCGGCGGTTCCTGCTGCTCAGCCGGCACGGACACGGAAAGGAAGATCAAAGTCAAAGATAAGAAGAAGGCGAATTATCCCTTCTCCTACAAACTTAAAGTTGACGGAATGGTCTGTTCGGGATGCGTGAGGCGCGTTGAAAACGCCATAAATAAGGACGGCGAACTGTGGGCCAAAGTCGATCTTGAGCATAAGGAAGTGAACGTGCTGGCAAAGAGGGAAATGACCAGAGAAGATTTCAGAGATCTTTTAAAAGAAACTCCATATACCGTTCTGGGGATGGAGTGATTTTTTGCCACATTGTAAAAGGGCACCTTTGCAGGTGTCCTTTTTTCTTTATACATGTTATAATTCGTAAAACACTTGAAAATATCGATAAAATGAGTGCTTTGAGAGGACAACGATGAAGAATATATATTGTTCAACGGGGGCTTTGCTGGGAAGACCAAACAAAAGAGATTACAGATTGCTTGAAAAGTTCGCACCGGAGCTTGAATGTGACGGGTTTGAACTTCTGGTTTACGATACCTGGTATCCCGAAGTCGATGAGTTGATAGAGACGGTTAAGGGATTTAACCTTTTCATACCGGTAGTACATTGTGAAAAGTCGCTTTCGGAGAAACTGGCCGGAGCGCGAGCATGGTTCGATGATGCGGGATACAATTACGAAGAGATGAGTCCCGAAGAGGACGAAGAAAGCGTCAAGGCCGCGATCAAAGAGTTTGAGATCAATTTGAAGATCGCCAAAGGACTCGGTGCCGACAGAATGGTGTTTCATCTTTGGAACGGTATAGTGTCGGATAAAAATATCGAGCGAAACGCGGAACGATTCAGGATATTTAAAGAAATGGCAGAACAGGCAGGAGTGCTTTTGATGGTCGAAAATGTCATCTGCAATGAGCACGATCCTATGTACGACATGAATGTTGTATACAAGCTGTTCCCGGATGTAAGTTTTGTCTACGACACAAAAATGGCGGAGTTCCACGGACAGACTATGAAAGTTTTTGAGCCCGAATGGGACTGGATGTTTAAAGAAGGACATATAAAGCATCTGCACCTTAACGATTACGGCGGAGGAATAAAGGATTGGAGCAATCTTAAAGTGCTGCCCATCGGGAAAGGCCATGTTGACTTCGGAGGTTTCTTTGTACAGCTTTGCAAATACGGATATGACGGTGACTGCACTGTGGAATCCACTGCATTTGATAAAACGGGAAAAGTTGATATTGAGATGTTAAACGGTTGCTTTAAGCGCATCAGAGAGGCATAAATGGAATATACGATTATTCGAAGCAACAGGCGGTCGCTTTCCATCACCATCGATCCGGATGCCAACCTTATCGTGAGGGCGCCGCGTCGGATGAGCGACAGGACGATAGCCGCATTTGTTGCGTCAAAGCGTGACTGGATAGAAAAGCATATGGAAAAGGTCCGTAATAGGGCGGCAAAGCGCGAAGAAGTACCGGAATTTACGGAGGAAGAAAGAAAGGCGCTTACGAAGAAAGCACGGAAGATGATCCTTGAAAAGGTGGCATACTATGCGCCTATAGTGGGTGTTACTTACGGAAGGATCGCAATCCGAAAGCAAAGGACCGTTTGGGGCAGTTGCAGCGCGAAAGGAAATCTCAATTTCAATTATCTGCTTGCTATGATGCCCGACGAAGTGGTAGATTACGTTGTGGTCCATGAGCTTTGTCACAGAAAAGAGATGAACCATTCGCCACGGTTTTGGGCGGAGGTTGAGAAGGTGATACCGAATCATAAGGCGTTAAGGAAATGGCTTAAAGAAGAGGGTTCGGTATATCTTGGTAAATAGTTTGAGGTAATATCATGTGGATAGTTTTGGTATTGATATACGGAATCTTAAAGGGTGTCCGTGATATCGCCAAGAAAAAGGCACTTACCCTTAACGGTGTTGTGGAAGTGCTTTTTGTATATACCGCTTTGGCTTTTATATTTACAGTCCCCACATCGGGGCATGTGGGCGGTGTACCGACAAAGGAATTGCTGCTTATCGCATTTAAAGCATTCATCATATTTGTGGCGTTTCTTTGCAGCTTTTACGCAATTGAGAAGATGCCGGTTTCTTTGTACGGTGTTATAGATCTTTCAAGAATGATGTTTGCGATGATCCTGGGCGTTTTTGTTTTGAAAGAAACGCTGGGAATGTATCAGATCATAGCGCTTATCCTGATCGCGGGGGGACTTCTTTTATTAAAGTACAAACCGAAGTCCGGGAGAGAAGATAAGAGCGAAAATGTGGCGGGATTCATTTATATTCTGGCATTTATCTCAACTTTTTTGAATGCAGTATCGGGAATGCTGGATAAGATACTTATGCGAACGGGAAACGTATCCAGCGGACAGCTTCAGTTCTGGTACATGCTTTTTATGGTGATCTATTACGGCCTCTATGTGCTTATCACAAGGACGAAGGTCAACTTTAAATCCGTACTGAAGAATCCCTATGTCTGGCTTATCTCAATTCTATTTGTGGTGGCCGACAGATGCCTGTTTATGGCAAACGGCTACGCCGATTCACGGGTTACGGTCATGACGTTACTTAAACAGGTTTGCTGTATAGTGACAATTGCAGGCGGAAAACTTATTTTTAAAGAAAAAGACACATTGAAGCGATTTATTTGCGCAATGATAATAATCGCGGGTATCGTGGTCGCTTCAATTGCGGGATAAGTAAAGGAGAAAAAATATGTTTGGAATGTTTGTTAATGAATTTATCGGAGCGCTTGTGCAATTATTGTTGTTTTCTTTGATACCGTTTATCTTTTGGCTGATATTCGGCAGAAAGAAAGAAAACTTCTTTAAATGGATAGGACTAAAAAAGATCAAGCATCAGGGTAAACCTTGGGTCACACTGTGCGCGATCGTTGCTGCAACGGGACTTTATATAGGTATAACCACAGCAGTGCTTGGATTCCTTCCGGAAGGCGTAACTACCGCAGGCAGTGATTTTGCGGGCAAAGGATTTATTGCGTTCCCTGCTGTTTTGGCATACGGATTTATTCGCACGGGATTGTCCGAGGAAGTTGTATTCAGAGGCTTCCTGTTAAAGCGTTTTGCGGAAAAGTTCGGATTTGTTGCCGGCAATACCATTCAGGCTGTATTGTTCGGCTTGATGCACGGAGTTCCTTTTGGCCTTGCAACACACAATATTCCGGTAGCCATAGTCATGACTTTGCTTCCCGGAGCATTCGGATGGTTCCAGGGTTGGATGAACGAGAAAAGATGCGGCGGAAGCATCGTTCCCAGCTGGCTTTTGCATGGAACGATCAATGTGATAGTAGCGGCGCTGTCATTATGAGATAATTGGAATGTGCTGTGATTGCAAATAAAAGACATTTTAGAAAAGCAAAAAAGGATATCCTCATATCGGATATCCTTTTTGTTATTCGCGTTTTATGCTACATTGTCACCGTCAGCGAATCCTGTTCAACATGACATTTTAAAAACATGATATTAACACCCGCTTTTCTTGCATCCTCAAGGGCGGTTCCGAACTCCGGATGAGTA
>CAMPBP010000117.1 GCA_946639085.1 uncultured Lachnospiraceae bacterium | reverse complement strand
CAAGAGAATAACCTCTCGATAATGTCCATCAGTTTGTCGTCGTCGTCGGACTTCATGAAGCAGAAGCGGAAGAACGATTCGTCGAGGAAGGTGAAAGAAGCACAGTCGCGGATCATCAGTTTTTCGCGGATCGCTGTGTCGAATAAGTCGGCGGCGGTAACCGGGCCGTCAATAATCTTGCAAAGGATGAAGTTCGCGGTGGGCTTGTAGACTTTGAGTTTGGGAAGGTGGAGTAAACGGGCGTACATGCGGTTTCTTTCGGCTTCGATGTAGGCTTTGGTGTCCTTGATGTATTTGACATCGCCAAACATGAGGCGGCCGGCAACTTCGGCAAGGGAGTTGACGGACCAGGGTACCTGGAGTCCTTTGAGGCCCGAACTTAAGGTTTTGTTTGAGGTTACGGCGTAACCGAGACGAAGTCCGGGGGAGGCAAAGAACTTGGAGACGCCGCGAAGAACCACAAGGTTTGTGTATTTGTCGGTAAGAGGGATCGCGGTTACGGTCTCGTAGTCGTTTACGAATTCCATATATGTTTCGTCGATCATGACGAGAGTGTTCTTTTTACTGCAATGCGATACTATGCGATCGATGCTTTCGCGGCCAATCAGCGCGGAAGTGGGGTTGTTGGGATTGCAGATGATAAGAAGATCGAAGTTGTCGGCATCCAGGGTGGAAAAGAGTGCGGTTTCGTTGAGGACGAAGTTGTCACTTTCTTTGAGTTCGAAGTAAGATGATCTTCCGCCGTAGAGCATTATTTCGTGCTCGTATTCGGAGTAGGTGGGGCCGAAGATAAGTGCGCTTTGCGGGTTACATAACTTCGCAAAGAGCGCTATGAGTTCGGAAGAACCGTTTCCCACACAGATGTTATCGACAGATGAGTTTACATAAGTTGCAATTGTTTTGCGAAGCTGCGTGTACTCTCTGTCAGGATAGGCGGTTAAGCAGTCCACATGCTTTGAAAGCCCGTCCTTAACTTTGTAAGAAAGCCCTAATGGATTTACGTTTGCGGAGAAGGAGATTATCTCCTCTTTTTTTATGCCGTAAGCGGCTTCGATCTTTTCAAGATCGCTGCCGTGAAAGTGTTCTTTGTGTTCCATTTATCAATCTCCGAATGTGCATTAAAAAGTGCGTGAAAATACTCAAAAAAATACGTCAAACATGGCAATACGACATTGCATTGAAAGTGCTCAAAATGATATAATGACTATCAAGAATGCGCATTTATGCCCTGACAAAGATGATATTAAATCTTTGGGTGCAAAAATGCAATGATTTTGCGGAGTTTTCATGCGACAGATAATTGGCAGACTGTTAGAAGGAAAATTCAATTATGAGAAGGGAAAGATCGATTTTTCGTGTCCGAGGATCGAACTGGAACTTTCTCCCGACGAGCTCTACAACGGTACTTTCAACATTTACAGTTCCGCAAAGGAAAACGCTGAGGGTTTTGTTGTCTGCCACGACATCCGTATGCACATCTTAAATGACACCTTCGTCGAGGACGGCGCCGAGATCGGATTTGTATTTTCTGCAAAAGGACTTGAGGAGGGCGATGTCGTAAAAGGGGAGATCGACGTCATCTCAAATCAGGGAGAGTATTATCTTCCCTATGTTGTGACGATAGCGCATTCGACACTGGAATCAAGTCTTGGAAGTATCAGAAATCTATTTCATTTTGCAAATCTTGCAAAGACTGACTGGGATGAAGCGGTTAAACTGTTTTATTCAGACAGGTTCAAAGAACTTTTCAAGGGTAACGATCGCAAATATTTAAGAACATATATCGGTCTTTCTTCAAGCTTCGGCAATGAACTTAACGTCGAGGAATTTTTGCTTGAGATAAACAAAAAGCAGCCCATCGAGTTTATCGTTTCAAAAGATACGCTGGTTGTGGAAGAGCCTGTGGGACAGATCGAAGAATATATAGACATCACGCGAAACGGATGGGGCTATACATATCTTTACGTTTCCTGCGATTCGGATTTTGTAACGTTGTCAAAAGAAACCGTTACGGATGCCGATTTCCTCGGAAATTATCTTCATTACGGCTTAGTCATCGATTCGGATAAACTGCACGGCGGCAACAACTATGCCCTTGTGAGATTCTACAATTCCTTTATCTCCTTTGAGGTAACGATAAAGGTTCAGGGCAATCTTCTTGTTAAACAGGACATTATGAAAAATGCAGAGAAGTCTCACATCCTAATCGATATGGTGACCTTCTATAAGGCGTTTCGATTAAAGAGGATCACGGCGGGAACGTGGACCGCTCAGACCGGACTTTTGGTGGACAGACTCATGTCTTTGTATCCGGCTTCTTCGACGTACAAGATGTTCAAAGCCCAGCTTCTTATCGCGGAAGAACGTTACAACGAAGCTCAGTGGATACTAGATCGTATCGAAAGTGAATTCTTAAATTCCGGCGACTACGCAAGCGCCGAGTGGGCATATTTCCTTTATCTTACGACGCTTGTAAACCGTGAGGAAAGCTATATAGATCAGATATCGGATGAGGTAGAGAACATTTATAACCGCGATCCTTCCAAGTGGCAGGTCGCATGGCTTTTACTCTATCTTTCCCAGGAGTATGCGGTAAGCCCTTCGAAAAAATGGCTCTTTATCGAGAATCAGTTCCTTCTTGGGTGCATAAGCCCCGTTATGTATGTGGAAGCCGCAAACATGCTTGCGGTCAATCCGGCGCTTTTGGCAAAGCTTGACAGGATCGAGCAAAGAGTATTGCTCTTTATGTTAAAAGAAGATCTCCTAAACGCCGATGTAGCCCGTCAGGTAGTATTTCTTGCGGAGTCCGGGAAATGGTATTCCCCCGCACTTTTAAAGATCCTTCAGTCATGCTACGAGCTTTTGTCCGATAAGGAAACACTTGACTGCATATGTACGTTACTCATCGCCCACGACAAGAAAGGGCCGGAGTATTTCCAGTGGTACAAGCTTGCCATTGAAGAAGATGTAAGAGTAACAAAGATATACGAGTATTACATGCTCTCCATGGACATATCGCGCCATACGCCGCTTCCGAAGATGGTCTATCTTTACTTCTCGTATCAAAACGAGCTGGACTGGCAGCATACGGCATATCTTTATGCGCGTGTCATCGAGCAGAAGAACGATCCCGAGATGGAAGAGATATTTACTCAGTACAAAGAAACCATCGATCGCTTTGCCCTGGATCAGATTTCGGCAGGTCACATGAACAGAGACCTGGCGATAATATACAGATTCGTACTCAACGAAAATCTCCTTTACAAGGATATGGCGGTTAAGCTTGCTCCCCTTATCTTTACCCACAGGATTAGCGTTGAGTCCGACAACGTTTCAAGAGTCATCGTCTACCAGGGACGGGAGATAGTGGGAAACGCATATCCCATTGTTGACAGAGAAGCCTTCGTTCCGATCTACAACAGAGATTTCTCCATAATGTTTGAGGACAACTTCTCCAACAGATATATGAAGTCGGTGCCTTACGACATCGAAAAACTGATGGTACCGGGTAAACTTGCCAACATGCTGCTTCCCTTCGTTGAAGAGAATCTTTCTTTCGACGTATATGCATGCGAATGTTCCAGCGAGCTTGTGGAGATAACCGACGAGAACAGAGTACGCTATCAGCGCATACTTGATTCCGACGAGATCGATCCCGCTTACAAGACGGAGATAAGATCGAAGCTTCTTAACTACTATTACGATAACGACGCCATAAGAGAACTGGACAACGTTCTCAATTCTCTTGAGCCCGAAGGTATGGCAGCCAAAGAGCGAAATGTCTGTCTTAAGTTCATGATCCAAAGGGGCATGTATGACAAGGCAATCGATTGGATTTATGCCTACGGAACCGAGGGCGTAGACCTTAAAAACGTCGTGAAGCTTTGCTCGCATCTTATACAAAGAAGCGACTTTGAACCAAACGAAACCATCACTTCCCTTTCGGCGCTTTGCTTCTTTAACGGCAAGCACGACGAAACGGTGCTCAAATATCTTTGCGACAACTTCTTTGGTCTCACAAAAGACTTAAGAAAGCTCTTCACATCCGCGCAGAATTTCGATCTTGACGTGAGCGCGATGTGCGAGAATCTTTTAATACAGATAATGTACACGGGATACTACGTTTCCGAACGTATGGATATTTACAAGACATACTTAAAGGGAACCCCCGGAACCAACATAAGGCTTGCGTTCCTTTCCCAGTGCTGTTTCGATTTCTTTGTAAAAGACCAGCTTACCGAAAGCTTTGTTTTCGAGGAACTTACCCGTCTTAAATCAAACGGCGAAGGACTGTTGAAAGTGTGCATGCTGGCATACGTTAAGTATTATTCGGAAAACCCCGGTGAGGTCGACGACACGGTCAGGGGATACATTAAAGAGTTTCTTGGATACCTTATCGATGACGGAATATACTTCTCTTACTTTAAAGAGTTCATGGAGCAGGGAGTCGAAGAGATAAACCGCTTTACGGACAAGACCTTTGTGGAGTACAAGACAGAGCCCGGAAGGCGCGTGTTCATCCATTACATCATCGAATGCGACGATGATTCGGGATCGGATTACATCACCGCAGAGATGCCCGATATGTACGGCGGACTTCATTCGATGCCTTTTGTGCTTTTCTTCGGCGAGAACCTTCTTTACTACATCACCGAGGAGACAAACGGAGAAGAACAGTTAACGGAGTCGGGAAACATCACAAAGAGCGATATTTCTTCGGACATCAAAACGAGCCGATTCTCCGAGATAAACGACATAGTCATTTCGCATACCTTAAGCGATTACGATGCTCTTGAGCACATGATCCTCGATTACAGGCGAAAAGATTTCCTGATAGACAAATTATTTACGATGAAATAAGGGGCAGTTTTAAGTAAATGGAACCTTTGGACAAGGAAGTAAAAAGAAAAAGCAAAGAATATGCCGTAGGCATCGATATAACGGATTCTTTTGCGCAGATTAGCGTGGGAGCCGTCGATACCGACGGTGTTGAAACCATGTCCGTAAATATGGGAAAAACAGACTTTCTTGTGCCTACTGCGCTTTTTAAACGAAGCGAGGTCAACCAGTGGTTTGCCGGTTTTGATGCCCTTAAGTACAAAGAAACGGAAGGCTATTTCATCGACAAACTGGTTTCAAAGTCAAGAGCGAACGAGATCGTAACGGCGGGAACCGACGAGTTTAAACCCTCGGC
>CAMPBP010000116.1 GCA_946639085.1 uncultured Lachnospiraceae bacterium | reverse complement strand
ATGAGTGTACTTAACCAAAGGAAGTCCGGCACCGTTGTTAACCTGAGCGGAAAGCATGAAGCGGATCTGATCTGCAGCCATCTCGGGAGCAAGGTGAATAATACCCTGAATATCCTGTACGGTATCACGGTATCCGAATCCGTTTCTAAGTCCGCAATACTGGAAGGATGCGGCTCTTGACCATGTAAATGTGATGAAGCAGTTGTATGCGTTCCAAACATTTACCATGTTGTTGAAGTTTTCGTCGGGAGTATTTACAACGAGGTTGTCAAGTTTTGAATGCCAATACTCTTTAAGTTCGTTTAACTCTTTGTCTACTCTGGAAGCGTCTTCGTATTTTGCGATGATCGCCTTTGCCTCGTTTTCGGGCTTCTGTCCGAGAAGATATGTAAATACCTTGGTCTCTCCGGGTGCCAGGGTTACATCGCTTTCAAGTGCGCCGCAGGAGTTGTCGCAATAGTTAAGATCTCCGTTAAGACCTTTTTCTGCGCCCACGGGATTGGCGTAGCTTCTGTAAGAACCCACGAACTTGTCTCTGTCACCGCAGAATTTGTCAACTTTTGCACCTGCAAGGCCGAAGAATCTTTCATGATTGGGATCGTGGAAGTTTTCGTTCTGCTTCTGCTGGATGAAATTATCCTTAAAATATGTATGGGTAATGAAAAGAGTGTACTGAAGGTTAACCTGATCCTGTTCGTAATTGTTCTCGTTTACGAATTCGCAGTAACCGGTAACGGCGATCTTACGGGGCTTTGAATCGTTGTTGGTAACTTTGCAGTTCCATACTTCGTAAGTCGCATCCTTGGGAACATAGTAAGAAGTCTCGGCCTTGATACCCTTATATTCCGAAGAAATAACGGTATATGCGGTTCCGTGACGGCATTCGCTCTTATAGGAATCAAGAGGCTTGCAAACAGGAGCCCATGAAGCGGACCAGTATTCGCCGTCTTCAAGGTCTCTTAAATAGATATAGCGTCCCGGCTGATCGGTAGCCACGCTGTTAAAACGATATCTGATAACTCGGCCGTTTGCGCCGGATTTAACAAAGCTGTATCCACCCGCGTTGTTTGAAATGATTGCACCGTATTCGGGTGAGCCAAGATAATTTGCCCAAGCCGAAGGTGTATCGGGGCGAGTGATAACATATTCTTTTGCTTTCTCGTCAAAATAACCGTAATTCATTAAATAACCCTCCGATTTAGAAATGATAGTTTACTAAAACGATTTCGTAAATATTTTAAACAATACGTGATTGTGCGTCAAGAACATAGGTTATGGTATATTCTCCACTACAGGCTTATATTCGATCCTTAATTTGGGAAGGGAAGAAACAGTGTAATAATAATTTGTCTGCCAGTCGTCACCCTGTGAAGGATCGTTCTCACCGCTTGCGGGAGGAGCAAATATCTTAAGCGTCAGATCTTTTGCGCCTGTGAGCCTGTTTTTGTAAAAAGCGCTCATAAAGTCTATTCTTTTTACTCCGGGAGCCTTATAAAACCATCTTCCGTTAAGCTCCATCATGAGATTGGCATCAAGAAGACCGTCTTCAAACTCCGCTTCGCAAAATACGGGATCGGCGTCAAAGTGAAGTGAAAGCGAAAGACCGTCTGCATCTTCCGATCCGCCCCATCTTAATCTTGCGGGTAAAGAAACCTCTTCGCCTGTCTCCATAACGGGATTAAAGTATTCGTCTTTTAATATCTCTCTGTAAGTATCCATTACGGGCTGTTCGATACCCACATTTTTGTTGTTGGGATCTTCTATCTCAAGGCCCAGTCGTCCCCGGTCTCTGAACTGATAGAAGGTAAAGCCCGAAAGCCATTTCTCTTCATCGTTTTTGATGTTGTCACAAAAACGTTTCATCATTGCAGCCTGATCGTAAACACCCGTTACGTCACCGTCGGCGTTAAGTTCGGAGAGAACCATGGGTCTCTTTTCGCCGCCATTTATCTCCACATATCTGTGATAGCTTCTCTTCGTGCAGGCATAGATGGTGTCTACGCTGTAACGGGCAAATGTATTGCCTCCTTCAAGGGCAACGTCATCGGGCCAGCCCCAGTGAAGTGCGAGATATCTGTCCACCGATTCGATGTCGGCAGCCTTGATGGCTTCGGTAAAGATATCTTCTTTGTCCATTTTTTCTTCTTCGAGAGTTTTGTAACCGTCAAGGCAAAGGATGACTTTTACGTTCTTTGCCTCTCTGTGAATGATCTCGCAGCAACGCACAAAGAAAGCAGCAACCTCCTCATAACTTGCTCTTTTGTTAAAAGAAAACCAGTTGCCGGTGGCTTCATGGTTGATCCTTAACATCACGCGACCGAACTTGCGAAGGTCTCTTGCAACGGCTGCGATGTGCTCGTCTTCAAGAAGGGGATCCATAGTAAGTGTGAGCAACACATCCTGTCCGTGAGCTCTGACTTCTCTCATGTATGTAAAGGGCTCGTCGTCAAGTGTACCGTTAAGTCCACCCTTATATGTAAAGTAATCGTCGTAAGGATATCCCCAGGCACCCGTACCGTCGTTTTTATATGCTTCGCTAACCCTGGCGGGCCACTTGGGATCTTTAGGGTAATAGCAATACATTAAACTGATAGCTCTGTGCGGTCTTCCAAGACTGTTAAGAATATAATCCTGATCTACATATTCTCCTCTTTCGCTTCCGTCTCCGAGATCGAGAGCACAAAGAGCGGGTCCCATATGAAGTTTGTTAACCTTTATGTCTGTCATCATTTTCTCCTAAAACGTCATTACAAGTATTAAATAAGGGTGAGTCGATATCTCACCCTTATTTCATTTATGCCATATTCTCACACTTTTGAAAAGATTAATTGTAAAAAGACAATTTATAATTGTAATATACAACAATCATATGATCATGATGTTCGTAAGGGCACATTGATCGCCTGTTAATGCGGCATACACGTTTTTTACGCTCTTTTTAAGCTCGATGGTACATCTTAAAGCTATTCCCAGGTTACTTGTGGTAACCGTTATCCTCTTCCTTCCGCGAGTAAAATAGACTATGGATCCGTAGCCTTTCATGCTCTTTTTCTTCCACTCGGCGGCATCTTCGTATTCTCCGTCTTTTTCAACGGTGATCTTTGCCTCGGCTATATCTTTGTTTCGTTTCATCTCTCCGTTAAAACGGATGAGGGCGATCTCGGTATAATTCTTTCCCTCAACCTTTTTGTCATCGGAGGTAAAGATGACTATGTAAGGACAATGCCATGCAAGGCTCGCTGTCGGAAGGGCTTTTGCCTTAAAGGAAAGACGCATGCCGTCCTCTATGAGTATTCCCCCGGTCGAGGCACTTCTGCTTGAATCAATCTGGATATTGGGAATATCACCTTCGATATGATTGATGTAGCTTATTTCGTCGGCGATTCTTTCGATATCGTCAGGGCCTATCTCTTCTCCCGAGTTTTCGATCTTTATGTCACCGATCCTGCAGCAGACACCGGTGATACCTATGTAGAGATATCTGGAACTGTCGGGAAGGGCCACGATTATCTCGTGTGACTTTGTGCCGTCGCTTAACCTTATCCTGGCGTGGTCTCTGTATTTGGCGGCCTTTATTACATACTCTTTTTCTTCGCCGACACAATCGGAAGATAAGTTTTCCTCAATGTCTTTAACCAGCATGTTTCTGGCTTCGGTACATATGATATTGCCGTCAAACCATACCTCACCGTACTCGGCGTAATGCATGTTTTTTATATCTTCTTCGTTGTCGTGAACAAGACGGTCGAAGGAATCGAATAAAACCAGTGAAGGAACAGAGAACGCTTCGGTAAAGGTCTTGTCGGGGGCACTTTTAAAAGTGATAGTTGTTTCTTTTTCCGTCACTGCTATACCCCTTGTAATGCTTTTCCTGTATTCGGCGCACTCCAAGGAAGTCTCGATGGGGATACTCTTTTCAATCTCCTCGAGAATCTTCATTATGTCGTTTTTATTGTCCTGAGTTTTTTCGATCTCTTCTTTTCTTTTTTTCATTATTTTTGATGTTTCAAAAAGAAATCCTTCAAGTTATTTAACAGTTCTTCTCTTTCGATGCTCTTAAGAAAATATCCTTCGGGCTTTAAAGAAAGAACCGCCATGACGCTTTCTCTGTCGCTCTTTCCCGTAAGGAATATAACGGGGATCGACTTTGTTTCTTCATCGGCTCTTAACATCTCAAGCACCTGGGGACCGTCGGTAACGGGCATCTCATAATCGAGAAGTATAAGATCGGCTTTGTTCTTTCCAAGCCATTTTATTGCCTGAAGTCCCGAACTTACCATGGCAACCTGATACTTGCTCTTAAGCCACTCTCTTACAACGCCCAGATAAGTCGGATCGTCGTCAACTACAAGAATGCTCTTCTTGTATTCACCCGCATCGATCTTTTTGAACAGATCTTTTACGCTGTTTATGTACTCTTCCGCATCCAAAGGACGGTTGAGAACTTTGTAGATCATCTCACCGGGGATGTTGTCGTATACATGCTGAATGTCGCGTCTGTCACCGATTATGACCATCTGCTTGTGATCGTCGGTAAACTTGTCCACAAGAAAACGAAGCACTGCATCCGAAAGGCTTGCCTCCGCTTCATAGTAACAGGTGATAAGGGACGAGCCTTCCCAATGAGCGTTTATGTCATTTATGCTGTCGGAACAGAATATCGCATCGATTCCGGCTTCCTTGATCTTCTTTAACAAAACGCGGATAAGAAAGGTTTCTTTTTTCCCTATTACCATTATCTGTTTTTTGTCGAGTACGCTCATACAAGTTTCTCCATCTCATCCCAATCAAACTTCTTAAGTGCCGCCTCCAGGGCTTTGAAAGTTTCGGCGTCCTTTTCGGGAAGCTTGTAGTCTGCCACCGAATTGATCACCATCTCAACACCGTCATAATCCATTGCTCCCACAAGATCCTTTAATGCTTTGTATGCATCTTCAAGTTCCTCTTTGGGAATCTCTTCCTTGCCGGAATCATCATCTTCTTTCTTAAGCTTTGAAAGAATTTCCTTGAATGCTCTGTAGTCCGAAAGAAGCTTGTCCTTGTTGTCTCCTATAAAGTCCGTATCGCCTTTGTTACCTGCATCTTCAAGCGTCTTGGCAAGCTCCGAAAGTTCCATGGCGCCGATTATCCTTGCGGAACTCTTAAGGGCATGTACCTTGACGGTATAAAGTTTGATATCGCCGTCTTTGTAGGCTTTTTC
>CAMPBP010000115.1 GCA_946639085.1 uncultured Lachnospiraceae bacterium | reverse complement strand
AAAGAGCTGTTTGGATAACCAAACAGCTCCTTTTTATGCCTTTTTGAGTCTCACTCCGATGCCCCAGACGGTATCGATGTATTCGCCTTTGGTGTGCTCGGAGATCTTTTTACGCATGTTGCTGATGTGGACGTTTACGGTCTTGTCCTCGCCGATGTAATGATCTTCCCAGGCAAGCTCGTACAGTTCCTGCTTGCTGTAGATCTTGTTGGGATGCTTCATTAAAAGCTCCATGATGGAAAATTCAATCTTTGTAAGGGGAATGGCTGCGTCGTTTGCAAAGAGGGTGTTGTTTTCTTTGTCCAGTACAAGCTCCTCGAAAACTATTTTGTTGCCGTTTCCTGCGGCGGAGCCGTGCTTTTTAAGCTGAAGCTCGATACGGGCTCTCACTTCTCTTACGTCAAAGGGCTTTGTGATGTAGTCGTCCGCACCGTTTTCAAGAAGATCGAGCTTCGATTCGATCTCGTTCTTTGCGGAGATGACGATCACGGGTACGGTCGACTTCTCTCTTATCTTTTTAAGCACTTCCTCGCCGCTCATTCCGGGCAGCATGAGATCCAAAAGCACAAGAGAATAGTTTTCCTGATCGAAATACAGAAATCCTTCGGGGCCCGAAAAAGCCGATTTTACTTCGTATCCGGTGGTCTCGAGCATTTCTCTTAAGAGCTTGTTTATTTCATCGTTGTCTTCGATTATCAATATCTTTTCCATCAGGTGTTTCCTCCGGCGGATGTTTTTAAAGTGATGACGATGGCGAAAGTGTTCTCGCGCGGTGAGATCGCCTTTATGCTGCCGCCCATTCTTTCGGTAAGTTCTTTTGCTATGCAAAGTCCAAGCCCCGTTCCGAGCTTGCTTCTTGCGGGGTCGCTTCTGTAAGTCCTGTCAAATACAAGGTCTAAGTTGTCGGGAAGTTTTTCTTCCGTCATGTTCTCAACGCTTATCGTTGCCGACTTTTCGTCTCTTTCGATTGAAACCTTAAAGCCGGAATTGCCGTGCGTTATCGCATTCTTTATGACGTTTTGAAGCACTCTTTTAAGCGATGAGGCTTCGGCGTAAACATATACGTCGTCCTCGGGATATTCGATCTTAGGCGATCCAAGCTTCGCCTCTATGGCATCGTAATATAAAAAAAGCGATTCGCTTAAAAACTTCGTAAGGTTCAGCGTTTCGATCTCAAACTTCTTGTCGTCGCTCACCGACGCGGAATATGCAAAGAAATCGTCGAGCATCGTCTCCAGATCGTCGAGCCTTCCGTGAATGATATCGACGTACTCCCGGCGCTTTTCAGCGTCTTCGGTTTCGTTTAACAGCTGGAAATATCCCGTGACCGAGGTGAGCGGAGTCCTTATGTCGTGAGCCATGTTGGCGATCATCTGCTTTCTGGATGTCTCCATTTTTTGAGCAGCCGCATTTTCTTCGAGTTCTTTCTTTATGCCTTCATTCAGCTCTTTTTGGATGTTGCCGAAAGGTCCGCGGATGTGGTCTAAGAAGATCTCGGTGGATGAATCCTCAAGCCTGTGAACCCGAAGCTGGCGACAGATCGAATTGACCTGCCGCCTGTAAAGGATTAAAGCACCGATTAAGATCGCGCATATAAGCGTGAGTATTACGATGATCAGTTTCATTTAAGCTTACGCTCCGTTTTTTCTTTAGACCATTATACAACGTCTTTCTTTCCGTACAAAGTCATTCCTGCCACAATGTAAAGAGCAAGTCCGATTGCACCTATCACGATCGACGAAACCTTGCCGCCTGAAAGATCGCTTACGCTGAGAGCGCCAATCCTGGTGGAAAGGAAATATTCCGAGAGAATAAATTTTTCGCAAAAGCTGTCGCTTAATATTCCGAGCTTGTTAAGACCCATCTGGATGAGTGCAACAATCTGGCCGGTAAGACCGATTGCAGTGAAAGTTCCGAAAATGATCGCGGGTACGTTCTTTCTGAAAAGCTCGTAAAGCGCCATTGAGAACATTCCGAATGCGGTAATGAGAACGGTTTCGATCCCGGTGAATTTAAGGGCCGACACAACATCGCCGAAAGGGATCCCTTTGAATGTAAGGGTGGCAAACCACGTGCCAAGGAATATACATAATTGCAAAAGAACCGTGAAGGTCACCACCGGCGCCAGTTTTGCCGCAAATACAAGGGGTTTTTCTTTCTTTGCCACCGACAGATTTTTTACAAATCCGTTCTTTCTTTCATTTTCGCAATATACGATCGCGAAGATCGATACAAAAAGTGCGCCTATCTCGTTGCCAAAGCCCGTAAACAGGTCCATGACCGTAAATTCGGGGGCAACTTCCTCTGTTTCCGTTTCGGTCGTTTCATATACAACATTACCGTCACCGTCTATCGTAGCGGTTTCTATTGATGCCATGCCGGTTACAAGCAAAACCTGAACTTTTGTTATGGCGAATGCAAGCACGATCATTACTATAAGTGCGATAAAGTTTTTGCTCTTTAAGAGTCTGTACATGTTCATTTTTATAAGATTAAGCATTTTTGTTTCCTCCGTTATCTACGCATGAAAGATAGAAATTCTCAAGAGATGATCCGATCACGTGGATACCCTCTACGTTTACGCCTGCGGTTACAAGCTTTTTGTTAAGATCCGCTACAGATGTTGCCACCTGATATACATGGATCTTGTTTGAATCAACTACGGTGAAGTTCGTAATGCTTTCTTTCTCCAGTACTGACACTGCAAGTCCGGTGTCATCTGTGATTATCTCGATCTTCTCTTCGCTCTCGGTCCTGAGCTCATTCTCGGTTAGCTCTCTTACGAGCCTGCCGTGATTGATAATGCCGAATGATGTTGCCACTTTGTTAAGCTCTTCAAGGATGTGGCTGGAGATCATGATGGTGATGTTTTCTTCTTTATTGATCTTCATGATGAGCTCTCTTATTTCGGTGATTCCGAGAGGATCGAGGCCGTTGATGGGCTCATCCAAGATAAGGAAATCGGGGTGACCGAGAAGCGCCATGGCGATTCCGAGTCTTTGCTTCATACCAAGTGAATAGTTCTTTGTTTTCTTATTGTCATTTTTAAGTCCCACAAGATTCAAAAGATCCAGAATGTTTTGCTTATCGTAAACGCCCATGGCCAATGCCTTAAGTTTCATGTTGTCAAACGCGTTGAACGTTCCGATCACGCCCGGCTCCTCGATGAGCGCTCCGATACGGCCTTTTTTCTCGCTGTCCGCGAAAAGGCTTATCTCGCCTTCACTCGGACTTGCCAGTCCTGCGACCATCTTCATGATCGTTGTCTTGCCTGCGCCGTTGGGCCCGATGAGTCCGTAAATCTCTCCTTTCTTAATGTGAAGATCTACTTTATCTACCACGCATTTGCCACCGTATTTTTTTGACAGCGTGTGTGTTTCAAGAATGTAATTTGAATTTGTCATCTGTGTTTTCCTCCGTTTCTGTTTTGAAGTATAGGGACCGAAGTTTAAAGAATCGCCAAGAGATTATAAAGAAAATATAAAGATGAAAATTTCAATTATAAAGATGTTTGACCCTAGGGGACGGTGGTGTTGGTTCATTTTTTGAACCAACACCACCGTCCCCTAGGGTCATTTTCGCTGCCCATAAAAAAAATGGCTTAGTCAGCCATTTTCTTTAATGCATCCATATAACCTTTTATCTGGTAACGGTATTTTTCTCTTAATAAGTTATAGTTTGCGATGAGTTTTCCGATCTCGGAATTTTTTTCTACAACATAAAGAGAAGTTTTTCTGCCTCTGGTTCCGCTTCTTTCCACTCCGGACAAAAGCCACTCGGGAGTAACCTCCAAAGTGCTGCAGATGATCATTATCTTGTCAGCGGAAGGATTGATCTTCTTTTTCTTCCACTCGCTTATGGTGCTCTGCGCGATTCCGGTCTTCTGCGAAAACTCTTTCTGAGACATATTTATGTGTGCAAGTTTTTCAAATATTCTTTCACTTATTGTCATATATTACCTTTTCTTTCTGCGTTTACAATCTGGGATAACGGAGTAATTATAGCAGATGCTTGGAAACCCGCAATCCCGTTTTTGGTTTCGTGAGGTAATCATATATTGCGATGGGCAACGAAAAATTACAAAAATGCGAATATTCTGTTTTTCTCATATTTCCTTTTTATCGGATGATTGTTTGAGCAAACAGGCCGCCGAACAAACTCAATATATTGGCGAGTATACCGTAAGCGACGATCCGGCCGTGCTTTCCGTTTTCCTGCTTCATAAATATTGCATAAAGAACGGTTTCCACGATCACGATCAGCAATTCGCTTCCCATAAAACTTATGAGATTGCCCCAGCCGCCTTGGCCATGGGCTTTATAATTGCCCCATAAGGTGGCGTGAAGATAAAACTGAGTCAGCACGTTGGCAATAAGAAAAACGGGAAGGTTACGCCAACTTGCCAGACCAAATGCAAAAAGAAGCAATCCCTCCATAATTAATGTACCGACACAAAATGCCACAGAACGACGAAAATAGCTTTTGTCCTCTTTCGCATATTGCTCAAGGTCCTCTGCCAACACTCCCGTTTCGAAATCATAATAGCAGGCAGCCTCATATCTCGTCGTTTCGATCTCGTTACTTACGTATTCGGCCCCGTCTTCCCCCGTGACCAGTATTATCTTAAAATGACTCGGTGCATAATAGGTATATTTAAACTCGCTCCTTGTGTTACCGTATTCATTGGGAAAACCTATAAAAGGAGTCTGACCCGGAGCAAAAGCTATGCTCCATCCGTCTTCTTCATATGCCATCATCTTATCGAACATGGCCCGATTCATATCTTCCACGTTACTGTAGGTTTGGTTTTCATCTCTGTAGCCATTGCTTTTTTTCACAAGCAAACCTACACCGTACCGGCCTTCGGGCGCGTTCTTTATTTTAAGCGTCACGCTGGGCTTCGGTCCCATATCCGCATAAAGCGGCAGGGAAAGGCAAAACACGATATTTAAAGCCAATATAAATGCTGCGAAAAACCTGTTCCTTTTTCTACTCATATTTAATCTTATCCTTCACGCTTATATCCGTGCCGAGCTGGACTTCGATGAGTTTAAGAAGCGAATCGGCAATGACGGTGTGCTTGCAGCCGCAGGGAAGGTTGATGACGTCGCCGGGTTTGACGGGACGTTTGACGTCGTCGACGATGGCGTAGCCGGTGCCTTCGAGGACAGTCCAGACTTCGTCGCGGTGCTCGTGGGAATGATAGTTCATCTTGTGGCCGGGCATGAGCGTTACCTTTACGGTAAGGCTTTCATTCTC
>CAMPBP010000114.1 GCA_946639085.1 uncultured Lachnospiraceae bacterium | reverse complement strand
GAGGGCATAAAGGCCGTGATACTCGCCGTTTAAGATAAGCTCCACGTATCTGTAGCACATGCCGGCTTTGACGCCCCAGGAATTGTCGTCGGAAAGAGTCTCGTACCAGAGATTCTCGCTGAATACGTCTCTAACTTTTTCGCAGTCGTTGTAAGCCGCATACAAAATCCAGTCGTCATCATCGCGCATGCCCAGCAAAGGCCGGGGATTGTTTTTAAACACCCCGCCTTCATATCTTTTAAGATTGAGTTTAAAAGCTTTCTTGGGATAAAAAAGAGTCGATGCGCCTCTGTATCTGATGGTTCCCCCGGAGGTTGTTGCGCATATCTCGCCGGTCTTCTCGCCGTTATCGTATAAGAACATGTTCATGTCGCATTCATATTCTTCGATATCGCCGGTGTAGTCGATCTTCATGATGGGCAGCGTCGTGATCGCAAGCTCGAATTCTCTGTACTCGTTGCCCTTAATAACGGCAAGCCTTGCAGTCTGTCCACTTTCGATAAGTTCTTGCGTGATCTCACGGTCCATCACCACGTAGGCATCGGGATCGCTTAAAACCAATGCCTTAGGGGAAAAAGAAGCCGCATCGTTTTTATTTAATGAATAGAATAATCTGTTTGACGGGTTATCGGCCATGAGTGTCTGACCGTTAAAGACTATATCCCCGGGAAGTGCTTCGTTTTCGCTCTTGCCGGAAAGTTCCTTTGTAAGGTCACAAACAAGGGGCGCATTGCCTTGCCTTGCGCCCGTCTTTGCTCCGATATACAAAATGCCCATAACCGCAAGAAGTGCGGTTATGAGTATTAGGGTCAAACGTTTTTTGTCCATGTCAGAATTTAATTACTTCGGGAGCACCGCCAAAGGAAGAGAACGTTGCGGTAGCGTCTTCAAAATACAAAACTTCGGTGTTGTCGTCGGTTTCGGAATACATTCCGCGAAGCTGAGGATAAGCGTCGAGCATATGCTTCTTTGCTTCAACTCTGTCGTCACGAATGAGTTTTCCTGCAACTCTTAACCATGCACCGTCTTTAAAGCAGCATATCTCTGCCTTGGGATTGGCCTGAAGCTGCTTTGAAACATCTTTTGACTTTCCCGTCTGGATGTAGAGCTTTCCTTCGAAAATGTCGATGGTTCCGAAAGGGCGAACTCTGGGCTGATCCTTATCCACGGTGGCAAGATAATATGTTCCGCATTCTTTGATAAAATTATAAACCTTCTCCATAAACATACCTTCTTTCTGATTTTTTAAGCATTTATTATGATAGCACAAATCACAAAGGGTAACCATAAGAAATTATTAATCGATTATTACAAAGAAAGGGGTTAAGACACAATATATAGTGTCCGATATATATAACGAGAAACAATATGTAGCAACGGATTGCATCAGTCAACTGATTACTTGTTCCGGTTCTCGGGATAATTCCCGTTTACCGCTTTCACGGAGGGAAAGAGTATGCGTAGTGTTTATTTAAACAATTTGGAGTACGTTTTTATGGTCGAAGGGCCTCGCAACATAAAGGATAAACTTAAAGAACGCGAGGACCGGGCAGAAAAACGTGACAAAAACGTTAAGAAGAATGAGTTTAACGATCTGCTTACGGCACAGATAAACTCGCTTACACACTGACTAAACGCTGAAACGCAGTACCATGCGGTACTGCGTTTTGGTGTTTTCGATATCTATTTTAATCCGAAGCCGTCATACTTTTCATTGAGCCAAGCGATGGCATCGCATATGCCCTCTTCGCTTAAAGGAAAGTCTGCGGTTTCTTTTTCTTTAGCCGTATTGAAGTTATCCGGCTCTTTCCAGGCAAAAGCCCTTAAGAAGTAGCCCTCTCTTTCTTCGGGCTTTTTAAAGAATATGTTGTCAAGGGGCTCGGTGCCCAGTCTGTAACGCATTCCTTTATAACTTCCGTAAAAAGCTTCTCCGTACAAAAAGTAATTGAAATGATGTATGTCTTTTCTTTCTATGGCCATGTTGATATCCCCATATTTATGCAACAGATTTTCTTTCTACCATTATATTTTCAAATGTTCATTTTGCCAAGAAAAGCTTCGGGTTTCGAATAATCTTTAACAATCCAATTTATTAACGAATTATTTTTTAAAAATTAGTTAGATGTCTAACAAACCCACAAATACTCATAAATACTGCGTTTTTAAGCCCTTCTCCGGCTATTTTTTTAATAACTCGCTAATTTGCCAAGGATATGCTCATAACGTACCAAAAATAATACTTTTTCAGGGAGAGTATTTTATATGAAGAAAAAATCAGGTTTAAATTATTATGCCATGCTTATACTGTTTGCAATGATTCCTCTCATTGTTTCGGTAGTTGCTCTTATCATCTTTTCATCAAGAGAGACAAAGATAAACCTTGGCGAACAGACAAAGGAAACATTGTTTGTGGCAGCGACAGACTTAAGAAGCTATTACGAATATGACCTTGTCGAGGAAGAAGGTCTTGTTGACGGTTTCGTAGCTTACGATACCGACTATATCGATCGTCTTTCAAAAGAAGGCATTGAACTTACACTTTTTAAAGGCGATACCCGATTCGTTACCTCCATCATAGGAAGCGACGGTAAAAGAATCGAAGGAACAAAGGCAAGCGATGCGGTTATCGCAACCGTAATCGGAAAAGGCCAGGATTACTTCTCGGAAGATGTTGTTATCAACGGTAAAGGTTATTACGTATATTACAGACCTCTTTACGATAAGGACGGAAATGTTGTGGGTATGGCATTTGCCGGAAGAACATGTGAGAACGTTAAGGCAGCCATCAATAAGATGAATTCGCAGAATCTTCTTCTCTCGCTTATAAGTATCGCAGTCTTCAGTGTCGTTGCAATACTTATCGCAAAGAAGGTTACCACCCCGCTTCGTAAAGTATCGGGTGACATCAGTTCGATCGCCGACGGAAATCTTTTGGATAAAGATCCTACCGAGAGTATTCTTCGCGAAACCAATCAGCTCATCGACGCTTCGAACGATCTTCAGGCAAAACTTAAAGATACCGTTACCGCGATGGCTCAGATAGCCGACAACTTAAGTTCGGAAGCTTCTTCCATCTCGGAAAGCTCCAACAGTTCAAACGATGAGATATCAAGTATCGCAAGCTCAATGGAAGATCTTTCAAACGGCGCAACAACACTCGCAGAAAGCGTACAGGATATCGCAGAGCAGATCGTCAACATCGGAAATAACGTAAACGACATCACCGCATCTACCGAACGCCTTGATGCTTCAAGTAAAACAATGAGCGAGGTCAGCCTTGCAGCAAAGGCCAACATTGACAAAGTTAACGAGAGTTCCGAAAGGTCCGTTGAGATGGTTGATAACATCAATAAACAGATCACTCTTACCGATGAGGCTATTTCACGAATCGACGCAGCAGTTGAGATGATAAGCTCCATCGCAGGCCAGACAAACCTCCTTGCACTTAACGCTTCCATCGAAGCTGCAAGAGCAGGCGAAGCAGGACGTGGATTCGCGGTTGTCGCAGGCGAGATCAATAACCTTTCTTCACAGTCAAATGACTCCGCTCAGGAGATTGCCAACATCGTAAGCCAGATCAAAGAGCAGTCCAAGAAGACGGTTGAACTTGCAGATAAAGTTAACAAGTCCATCCTTGAAGAAAGAGAGATCATCAGCGAGACTCAGGAGAAGTTTGCTAAACTTAACGAAGAGATCGACGCTTCGGGAAGAAACGTTTCCGAGATCACCGTTAAGGTTAAAGCTCTCGATCAGTCCAAGGACAAGATCAGTGCTAACGCAGAAGACTTAAGCGCCATCTCGGAAGAGAACGCAGCTTCCAACGAAGAAGTTACTTCAAGACTTTCAAGCGTTACCGGTCTTGTTGATAACGTAGCTCAGTCAGGAAATGCCATCAAAGACATATCCGCAGAACTTGAAGAAACCATCAGGTTCTTCCAGATTTAATAAAGGTTGTTTCCATTCTTGTAATGGTTATATCTAAACAACAAGCCCTTTCGTATGTAAAACCAAAACCGCATCCGTTCGGTATCGTAAGATCCCGGCAGATGCGGTTTTGGTTTATGAGAAAAATATTATTAAGTTGCAGCCTGTGGCATTTTTATGATGCCACATCTACGTAATACTGTGCCTGTGCGGCAAACATTTCGGCGTAGATGCCGTTTTCTTTCTTCACCAGTTCATCGTGTGTACCGTATTCTTTTATGGTCTTGTCGGAGAACACGGCTATATGATCGCAGAACTTGCAGCTTGAAAGTCTGTGGGAAATGTAGATCGCACTCTTTCCGCCCACAAGAGTATCAAACTTCTTGTATATCTCGTACTCCGCCAGAGGATCCAGCGCTGCGGTGGGCTCGTCGAGTATAACTATCGGAGCGTCTTTGTAAAGTGCACGACTTATCGCGGCCTTCTGTCTCTGACCTCCCGAAAGTTCGGTTCCGTTCTCGTCAAAGCTCTTGAACAGCCTCGTATCCAGTCCCTTGTCAAGTTTGATGGCGTCTTCGTAAAGGCCCGAAAGCTTAAGCGCTTCTTCCACCTTCTCTTCATTTGTTTCTTCGTCGGCTCTTCCCATTGCCACATTGTCTCTTAAAGAGAATGCAAACAGCTGGAAGTCCTGGAATACCACTGCGAAGAGCTTTCTGTATTCTTCCTGAGAATATTCTTTTATATCGACTCCGTCTATCAAAATGCGGCCTTCGCTGACATCGTAAAGTCTGCAAAGAAGCTTTATGAAAGTCGTCTTTCCGGCGCCGTTAAGGCCCACTATGGAAAGATGCTCGCCGGATTTTATCTTAATGTTTACGTCCTTAAGCACGTATTCGTCGCTTCTTGGATACTTAAACGAAACATTCTCAAATTCGATCTCGTGCTCGCCTTCCGAGACTTTTCTTTCTCCCTTTGACAGAGCATCGGGATAATCAAGATACACGAGGAACTGATATGCGTAACTGCACTTTTCGCTTAAATCCTGGATGCCCCGTCCTATGCCGAGAAGACTTTGGAAAAGACGGCTGGTCGCTGCGATACACATGGTGAAATCACCCAGTGACAAAAGACCTCTTAAGGTTCTGTATCCAAGATATCCGTAGCTTAAGGCATCTCTTACGGCGTTGGCAAAATTCGATCTGTAATCGAAGCGGCAGCACTTGGTCGCACGTTCTCTGAAAAGCTCCACGCTTTCCATTCCGTACTCCGTGGCGCGATCGCTCATAAGAGTCGAGCTGTCGTAAAGTCTTGTATCTTTTCCGTACTTTTGCGATGCCACTTCAAAAAGATAATATCCGAACACTCTGTTTATCTTTCCCAGCTTAAGGAACGACTCGTATGC
>CAMPBP010000113.1 GCA_946639085.1 uncultured Lachnospiraceae bacterium | reverse complement strand
ACCCGCCCTTTGGGTATATCCCGCATTGATAGTGCTTTCGCTTTTTGTAGTCATCGTGCCCATGGTCATAGCTGCTTTGCTTGGCGCACTTTTACTTCGGGTAACGACTTCTTTTAAACACAAGAAGCTTTTGACCATCATCTTTACGTTCATACTCGTTATCCCTTGCATGTTCATGAATGCCATCATTCGGTATGTCGTACGGGAAGATAAGGTGGATAAGGTCCTAAACGGCTCCCTCGGAGCCATGAACACCGCGGGACGTTACATCCCGGGAGTTTCCTGGTTCGTTAAGGCGATAAACGAGGGCTCGATCATAAGCATGCTCCTCCTCATAGCGGTTTCCGCCGCTTTGTATGTCGTTTTCTTTGTACTGGTAAGCCGTTCTTACAGAATGATCAATTCAAGGATGGCCGTGAACTCCTCAAAGCACAAAAAAGTTACGGACAAGGAGTACAAAGAAAGAACTGTCGTCGGCAGTATCGCTTTCAAAGAGTTCAAGACTTTCACGGGCTGTGTGACCTACGTCGTAAACGACGGAATGGGGGTCGTGATGGCGTTTCTGGCCGGAGTTGCCTGTCTTATATTTAACTTAAGCAAGCTGGTTACGGCCCTTACGGATGTGCCTTTTGATATTTACAGAATGGTACCTTGTATTACGCTTTTCATATATTTCTTCGTTGGAATGGCGCCCACCACCACGGCATCGCCTTCCCTTGAAGGAAAGAATTACTGGATCGTGAAATCCCTTCCCATCGATATGCTCACGGTTTACAAAGGAAAGATGAGATTCAACAATATCTTGTCGCTTCCCGTCGGTGTGTTCGCCGTATTGTGCTTTTGCTTCAGTATGAGAGTGGGATTCCTCGATTATGTTGTGAACCTTTGCCTGATCGTGTCGACGACTCTTTTCTCGACGGTGTACGGAATGTATTGCGGCGCCAAGAAGATGCGCCTTGACTGGGACAACGAGATACAGGTCGTAAAACAGGGCCCCGGAGCATCTCTCTACGTACTTACCAACATGTTCCCTCTAATGCTCATCATTTCTGCTCTCGGCGGACTGGCATTCATTATGGATACCAAGCTTCCGGCTTTGGCACTTAGCGTGATCTACCTTCTTTTTACGCTCCTTAGTTACAAGGGGGTAAAGAAAGTCGCTTCAAAAGCGTAGGAAAACGATAAAACAATAGAAAAATCATTAAATTTGCGGTATTATCTTTTGTATGGAGAATAAAAAGAATCTTTATGAAAGTATTACCGCATTTTTAATATTGGCGGTTGCCATAGTCATTTCTTTCCTGGCACATCGCGTTGCCGTCTTTATGATGGACGACCTGTGGTATGCGAACAATCTGGCAACCCTTGCCACGATGGGAGAAGAAACGGGCGCACCGCTTATGAGTGCCCGGGATGTATATGAAAGCCAGATCTGGCATTATCTTAACTGGGGCGGAAGAAGCGTCACGCATACGATACTTCAGTTTGTATTGATGGGCGGTGAGCTGTTCGCAGACATCTTAAACGTTGTAATGACATGTGTTCTTTCGACACTTATCGTTGTCATATCGTCAAAACTTTCCGGCACGACGCATACATTCGCAAGATCGGCGATTTACGTCGGCACCGTTTACGGCCTTTTACACGGCCTTAACGCCAACTGGCATCTTAGCATGTATTGGCAGTCGGGAAGCGTCAATTATCTTTACATCACGTCCTTCATACTGCTTTTCATGTGGTGCTATGTGCGCGAACTTTCCGATGAAAGACCCACGGCGCTTAAAGGTATCACTGTCTGGATAGTGCCCCTCGCCCTCATCACCGGCTGGAGTAACGAGAACATGGGCCCCACGGCCTGGCTTATCTCGGTATTTACGATAGGATATTTATGCAAAAAGAAAACGCCTATCAAGCCGTGGATGATCCTCGGAAGCCTGTTTTCGCTCGTAGGATCGGCAGCCTGCATACTCGCTCCCGGAAATTTCGTACGAAGTGCCTATGCCGAGAATGACACCGGTCTTTTAATGAAATTGTTCTTAAGAGCATATGCGGAAGTCAGGAGCGGATTTGATTATATGTTCGCACCTGTTATCGTATTGCTCTTTTTACTCATCATCTTTTATCCCGTCCTTAAGAACAAGTGGGACTTAAGAGTGCTTGTGCTCCTCGCGGCAGCGGTCGTTTCATGGGGCGCGATGATACTTTCGCCTCACTACCCCGACAGGGCAACCTTCGGAACGATGATCTTATTGCTTACCGTTATCGTTTCTTTGGTAATGGGACTTCACAAACAAAAACCCGAACTTAAGTGGTGGCTTAACGGCGCCATGGCGGTCATCTGGATCCGCGGCATGTTCTGGCTCGTCGAATATCTTGCATCGGCAGCCGGGATGATCTAAGGGAAAAACGGTATTTCCGTTGCGGTATTCTGTTTTCGCCTCAAAAAGTGGCGCGATGAAAACGGCGACGCAGAAGAAAAATAGGAGCGTTTCGGTTCTTGACAAAGGCCCTTTTATCGGCTACATTACGTTATAAGAGAAAGACGATGACGGAAACATACCGTCGGATACCCGATTATCAGAGAGAGGAACGTTTGGTGAAAGTTCCTTTATGAAGGCCCGTCGGCACCATTCCCAAGTTGCACGGAGGAAATCAAGTATTCCGTGACGTGTCCCGCGTTAAGGGTAATGAGTGAAAGTTAAGGTGGAACCGTGTTTATGCACCCTTATACAGTTTAGGCTGTATAAGGGTTTTCTTTTTACCTAAGGAAGGCACGGCCGAGACTTTCGATCATGAAAGGAGATTTTCAAAATGAAGATCACGTTAAAAGATGGCTCCTTTAAGGAGTACGCTTCGGCAATGAGCGTAATCGACATTGCCAAAGACATCAGTGAAGGCCTTGCAAGAGTTGCCTGTGCCGGAGAAGTAAACGGTAAGGTTGTAGACCTTCGTACCGTTATAAGCGAAGATGCGTCGCTTAACATCATTACCGAAAGAGATGAAGCGGCACTTCCCGTTTTGCGTCATACCGCTTCACATGTGCTTGCTGAAGCTGTAAAGAGGCTTCGCCCCGACGCAAAAGTTACCATCGGACCTGCCGTTGAAGACGGTTTTTACTATGACTTCTTAACGGATCCGTTCTCGAGAGAAGATCTTGATGCTCTGGAAGCAGAGATGAAGAAGATCGCAAAAGAAGGACACGAGATTTCCAGATTCACGCTTTCAAGAGACGAAGCGGTTAAGTTCATGAAAGAAAAGGATGAGCCCTTCAAAGTCGAGCTTATAAACGATCTTCCCGAAGGCGCAGAGATTTCTTTCTACGATCAGGGCGGATTTGTTGACCTTTGCGCAGGACCTCACTTAATGAGCGTTAAGCAGGTTAAGAACTTTAAACTTACGTCATCGTCGATGGCTTACTGGAGAGGCGATTCAAACCGCGACAGACTTCAGAGAATTTACGGTTCGGCTTTCTTTAAGAAAGAAGACCTCGAAGAATATCTTAAAAAGCTTGAAGAAGCAAAGATGCGCGACCACAATAAGCTCGGCCGTGATATGAAGCTTTTCTTAACGGCTGACGTTATCGGACAGGGACTTCCGCTCTTTACGCCCAAGGGAACGAAGATGATCATGAAGCTTCAGCGCTGGATCGAAGACCTTGAGGATAAGGAGTGGGGATATGTGCGTACGCGTACGCCCCTTATGGCAAAGTCCGATCTTTACAAGATCTCGGGTCACTGGGATCACTACATGGACGGCATGTTCGTGCTCAACAAAGATGAGGCGGACGGCAAGGAAGTTATGGCACTTCGCCCCATGACGTGTCCTTTCCAGTACTACGTATACATGAACGAGCAGCATTCTTACAGAGATCTTCCTTACAGAATGAGCGAGACGAGTACGCTCTTCAGAAATGAGGATTCGGGTGAGATGCACGGCTTAACGAGAGTAAGACAGTTTACGATCACGGAGGCTCATATCATTCTTACGCCCGAGCAGGCCGAAGAAGAGCTTACGAGATGCGTCGATCTTGCGCACTACGTTATGAAGACGCTCGGTATCGACGGAGACGTAACGTACAGACTTTCAAAGTGGGATCCGGCCAACAAATCCAAGTATGAAGGTGATGAGAATTATTGGAATTCCACGCAGGATTACTTAAGAGCCGTAATGAAGAAGAACGGTATCAAGTTTACGGAAGCAGACGGCGAGGCCGCATTCTACGGACCCAAGATCGATATCCAGGCAAAGAACGTTTACGGCAAGGAAGATACGATGGTTACGATCCAGCTTGACTGCTCATCCGCTGAGAAGTTCGGTATGACGTATATAAACGAAAACGGCGAGAAAGTTCGTCCCTGGATCATCCACAGAACGAGTATGGGATGCTACGAAAGAACGCTTGCATGGCTCATTGAGCACTACGCAGGTAAATTCCCTACGTGGCTCTGCCCCGAGCAGGTACGTGTTCTTCCTATCTCAGAGAAGTATTCGGAATATGCCGAGAAGGTATGTGCGGCGCTTAAAGCTCACGATGTTGACGCTACTGTCGATAACCGTTCCGAGAAGATCGGTTACAAGATAAGAGAGGCGCGTCTTGACAGACTTCCTTACTGGCTTGTTGTCGGCGAGCAGGAAGAAGCCGGAAATCTCGTTGCCGTATCGTCAAGATTTGCGGGCAATGAAGGCCAGAAGCCTCTTGATGACTTCATCGCACAGATCTACGATGAGATAAAGAACAAGGTCATTCGTGAAGAATTGCCCAAAGAAGAAAACAAATAAATAAATGATATGTAATTTAACGCGCCGCCGGGTTAACGATTTAACACGGCGGCGCGTTGACTTTTGGAAGGAATATGACTATTCTAAAAGTATCAAATAAGGAGGGTTATTTTATTTATGAAGAAACAATCCGTTTTGATCGCCGGCATCATTTTTGTGGTGATGGTTGTTGCGATCGTTATCTCTCATGCAGCCGGAGTTACATTTACGGGAACGTTCTGGGCGCTTGTGCCGCCGCTTGTAGCAATCGCACTTGCACTCATCACCAAGGAAGCGTATTCCTCGCTTTTTGTCGGTGTCGTTCTCGGAGCTATAATGGTTGCGGAATGCAGTTTTACAGCTACGGTAGATACCATAACGGTTGACGCACTTACATGTGCCGTTGCCGACAATGCGGGAATCTTATTGTTCCTTGTATTCCTTGGTATCGTAGTTGCTTTGGTCAACAAGTCCGGTGCTTCCAGAGCATTCGGCAACTGGGCTCAGACCCACATTAAGACCAAGACCGGTGCTATGCTTGCAACATTCGCACTGGGTGTACTTATCTTTATTGATGACTATTTTAACTGCC
>CAMPBP010000112.1 GCA_946639085.1 uncultured Lachnospiraceae bacterium | reverse complement strand
ACTGGACATTGTATACAGACACGAGGGAGAACTTAAGAACACAAGCCTCGTTCCCCAGTTCGTGGAAGCGGAGAACCGTTACTATATAGGTATCGAAGGCGGTACCGATTTCATGGAATGCAAGGGACTTAATCTCTTCAGATACAGCTGGTACGAACTTGTATTCAATTTCAGGAATACATTAAAGAGCTTAAAACAGCTCGTACTGGGAAAACTTTCCAGAGATGCCATCTCCGGCCCTGTGGGCATCGCGCAGGTAGTGGGAGAAAACTACGGAGTCGCAAAGGAGTACGGTATCGAAAGCGTCATACTTACCATGATGAACATCGCCATGCTTCTTTCGGTGAACTTAGGTGTCATCAATTTGCTTCCCCTTCCCGCAATCGACGGAGGACGACTTGTATTTTTGCTCATAGAAGTGGTAAGAGGCAAACCCGTACCCGCCAAGTACGAAGGCATAGTGCACGTTATAGGCTTCATCATGTTCCTTGCCATTACGGTGCTTGTTCTTTTTAACGATATATCCAAATTCTTTTAGGAAACGACAATGACTTACAGAGAGAATACAAAAGAAGTTCACATAGGAAACAGGGTGATCGGACACGGCAATCCGATACTTATCCAGTCCATGACAAATACCCATACCGAAGACGTTAAAGCGACGGTGGCACAGATAAAGAGACTGGAGGCCGCAGGCTGCGAGATAGTGCGTTCCACCGTACCGACGCTCGAGGCCGCAAAGGCAATTTCAGAGATAAAGAAAGAAATATCGATACCCCTGGTAGCCGACATTCATTTTGATTACAAGATGGCTGTAGCGGCAATAGAAAACGGTGCGGATAAGATAAGGATCAATCCAGGAAACATCGGAAGTGACGACAAGTTAAGATGTGTCGTTAACGCCGCCAAGGAAAGAAACATCCCCATAAGAGTGGGCGTAAACTCGGGCTCTTTGGAAAAAGAGATACTGGATAAATACGGACACGTCACCTCCGAGGGACTCGTTGAGAGCGCTCTTAACAACGTAAAGAGAATAGAAGACATGGGCTATGACAATCTTTGCATAAGCCTTAAGTCCACCGACGTTGTCATGTGCATAGATGCCCACAAAAAGATCGCGGGAAAGACACCTTATCCTCTTCATGTAGGGATTACGGAGTCGGGCACCGCATTTTCGGGAAATCTTAAATCCGGTATCGGTCTTGGAGTCATATTGTACGACGGAATAGGCGATACCATCAGAGTTTCTCTTACGGAAGACCCCGTGGAAGAGATCAAGGCTGCGAGGATCATTCTTCGTACTTTGGGACTCAGAAAAGAAGGCATAGAAGTGATCTCCTGTCCCACATGCGGACGTACGAAAATCGACCTTATCGGACTTGCTAAGAAGGCAGAGAGCCTTGCCGAGCAATATCCTTTATCCATCAAGCTCGCCGTAATGGGCTGCGCGGTAAACGGCCCCGGAGAAGCGAGAGAAGCCGAGATAGGCATCGCGGGCGGTGACGGTGAAGGACTTATATTCAAAAAGGGCACCATAGTTAAGAAAGTGCCCGAGAGCCAACTCTTTGACGCACTTAAGGAGGAGCTTGACAACTGGGGGAAATAACGCATGGAACAGGCGTTTTTAGAAGTCTTTAATACATTGTCTTTAAAAGAGTCGCTTAAGACTTTATTCGAAGACGTATATATTCTCAAGATGGTTTCGGTCACGAAGAAAAATCTTGTGAAGATCTTTATTAAGAGCAACCATATCATTCCGCGAAAAGAGAAAGCGGAAATGGAGCGTATCATAAAAAGAGACCTCTTTTCCGGAGAGGATCTTGAGATAAAGATCGTGGAAACCTACGAACTTCCGTCTACTTACAGCGTAACGGCACTGCTTAACGAATACATTGAGAGCATGCTCTACGATCTGACGGAAAATTCACCCATCCTTAAAAACTGTTTTACAAAGATCCGCTTTGAGGAGATCGACAAAAATTCGGTCACCGTCGTTGTTCCGGAGAAAACGATATTCAAGGAACGCGAGAACGAGATAGTCGACTACTTAAAGCACATTACGACGGATCGCTTCAATATGGAAGCGGTCTTTAAAGTCGTGTACGAAAAGCCCGAAGGTGAGGAAGAGCGTGAGAAAGAAAGAGAAGCCCTCACCGAGTACAAAGTTCAAAAGCTTATCCGAAGCGATCTTGTTACCGCTTCCGAGGAAGCCGGCGAAGAAAAACCTTCGGAAGATAAGGAAAAGGGGAAGAAAGAAACCGCGAAGCCCGCTCCGAGTGTTCCAAGATCAGTGTCGAAACAGAACTTCTCAAAGTCATATCCTTCAAAGAAGAGCTTTACTCCCAGAGCTTCAATGCCTGAAGAATCGGACAATCCCGATGTTTTGTACGGGCGGGAGATAGATCCCGAGGAAGAACCGATCAATCTTTGCGATCTGGTGGAAGATTTCCTTCCGGTAGTCGTAACGGGTGAGATCATCAAGGTTGAGGACCGCCGTGACATAAGAAACAACAAGGCGATCTTCGGTATGCATATAACCGATTATACGGACACCGTTAAAGTAAAACTGTTCTGTAAATCCGAGGATTACGATACTTACGCCGGCAAATTCAAGAAGGGTACCTGGGTCAAGGTAAAAGGTATCCCTCAGCTCGACACCTTTGAACATGAAGTAAACATCACATCTCCCCAGGGCATTATGAAGGGCAAGAGTAACCGTACAAAGCGTATGGACTTAAGTCCCGATAAGCGCGTGGAGCTTCATTGCCATACAAAAATGAGCGATATGGACGGTGTAAGTGAAGTTACGGATATCATCAATTGCGCTTATTCCTGGGGACATAAGGCGATCGCCGTTACCGATCACGGTGTAGTCCAGGCTTTTACCGATGCAAATCATGCATGGGAAAAGCTTTGGGGCAAAGAAAAGGACCGATGCAAAGAAGCCGGAGAGAAGCCTGACAGGCAGAATTTCTTTAAAGTTATATACGGTGTGGAGGGTTATCTTGTTGATGACCTGACCGAAGCCGTATATGACTCAAAGGGCCAGTCACTTGACGGTACCTTTGTTGTATTCGATATAGAGACGACCGGCTTTTCGCCGATAAAGAACAAGATCATCGAGATCGGTGCGGTAAAGATAAAGGATGGCGAGATCGTTGACAGATTTTCCGAATTTGTTAATCCCGAGTGTCCCATACCTTACAGGATCAGCAAACTTACATCCATTACGGACGACGACGTAAAGGATGCTCTTACTATAGAAGAAGTGCTGCCGGAGTTTACGGCTTTTTGCATGGGCTCGGTGCTTGTGGCGCATAACGCCGGATTTGATACTTCGTTTATAAAGGAAAACTGCAAAAGACTTGGACTTCCCTACGATTATACGGCTGTAGATACTCTTACCGTTTCAAGAGCATTCTTACAGGGACTTCACAACTACAAGCTCGATACGGTGGCCAAAGAACTCGGTGTTTCCCTTGAAAATCACCACAGAGCCGTAGACGATGCGGAATGTACCGCGGGCATATTCATAAAGCTTTTGAAGATGGCAGAAGAAAAAGGCATTACCGATCTTGTTAAGCTTGAGGAAAATTCTAAGCTTTCAAAAGACAGCATACGCTCAATGATGTCTCATCATGTCATCATACTGGCCAAGAACAATACGGGAAGAATAAACCTTTACACACTGGTTTCAAAATCGCACCTTGAATACTTCGGTACAAACCGTAACAAAGTTCCGAAGATTCCCAAAAGTGAGATACTTAAACACCGTGAAGGTCTCATCATAGGAAGTGCCTGCGAAGCAGGTGAACTTTTTCAGGCTCTTGTGGAAGAACGCGGTGACGACACCATCGCAAAGATAGTCAATTTCTATGATTATCTCGAGATACAGCCCGTGGGAAACAATGAATTCATGATCCGTGATACGGTTCACGAAAAGTATGAGCGTTTCAATACTATAGAAGATCTTCGCGAGATCAACCGAGAGATCGTAAGGCTCGGAGAAATGTACAATAAACCCGTTGTAGCAACGTGTGACGTGCATTTTCTCAATCCCGAGGATGAACTTTACAGACGTATCATCATGAAGGGACAGGGCTTTGAAGATGCCGACAATCAGGCACCTTTATATCTTCATACCACCGATGAGATGCTTGAAGAGTTCGGTTATCTGGGACTTGATAAGGCAAAAGAAGTTGTCATCACCAATCCCAACATGATCGCCGACAGCATCGATTCCATATCCCCGGTGCGTCCCGACAAATGCGCCCCCGTCATCGAAAACAGTGACGAGCTTTTGAAGAATATCTGTTACACCAAGGCTCACGAGATGTACGGCCCCGAGCTTCCGGAGATAGTATCGGAGCGTCTCGAGAGAGAACTTAACTCCATCATAAAGAACGGCTTTGCCGTTATGTACATAATAGCCCAGAAGCTGGTTTGGAAATCCGTGGAGGATGGTTACCTCGTAGGTTCCAGAGGTTCCGTGGGTTCCAGTTTTGTTGCGACCATGGCGGGTATCACTGAGGTCAATCCTTTGGTTCCCCACTATTATTGCAGCAACTGCCACTATAACGACTTCGATTCCGAAGATGTAAAGAAATTCAGAGGAATGGCGGGAGTGGACATGCCCGACAAAGCATGTCCCGTATGCGGCGCAAATCTTAAAAAAGACGGATTTGACATTCCTTTTGAGACCTTCCTTGGATTCAAAGGAGACAAAGAGCCCGATATCGACCTTAACTTCTCGGGTGAATATCAGTCAAAGGCTCACAGATATACGGAAGTTATCTTCGGCGCGGGACAGACCTTCAGAGCGGGAACCATAGCTACCCTCGCCGATAAGACGGCGTTCGGTTATGTAAAGAAATATTTTGAGGAAGCAGGTATAAAGAAACGTGTCTGCGAGATAGACCGTATCGTTTCGGGTTGTGTAGGTGTAAGAAGAAGTACCGGTCAGCATCCCGGCGGTATCATAGTGCTTCCCGTGGGAGAGGACATTAACTCCTTTACTCCCGTACAGCATCCCGCCAACGATCAGACTACCGACACCGTGACCACGCATTTCGATTATCACTCCATCGATCATAACCTGTTAAAACTCGATATACTCGGACACGATGATCCTACGATGATAAGAATGCTTCAGGACCTTACGGGAATAGATCCCATAACGATCCCTCTTGACGATCCCAAGGTCATGACACTCTTTGAGTCGACCGAGGCTCTCGGAGTAACTCCCGAAGATATCGGCGGATGCAAGATAGGGTGTCTGGGAATACCCGAGTTTGGTACCGACTTTTCAATGGGCATGGTAATCGAGGCTCAGCCTCATTACTTCAGTGATCTTGTGCGTATCGCGGGCTTAAGCCACGGTACCGACGTATGGCTGGGAAAT
>CAMPBP010000111.1 GCA_946639085.1 uncultured Lachnospiraceae bacterium | reverse complement strand
ATGCGATACTTGACGAGAACGGTAAGATTATTTGGTCCAATACCGCTTTTGAAAAGGTTACCGCTGCCGATAAGGGTATCGACAGATCCATAACCTCGTATTTCCCCGAACTTACCGAAGACAAGATTCCCGACGGTATCGACGATTTCAATGAAAATGAACTGGAGATTAAGTACAACAATCTCGATTATATATGTAAGTTAAAGAAAGTTTCGGTCAAGGAAATGGCCGACAACTCAAACCTCATCGAGACGGAGAATTTTTCGGGCTATCTCATTGCTTTGTACCTTTTTGATAACACTGCTTTGAAGCTTGCATTAAGAGAAGTTGACGATCAAAGTCTTGCCATAGGTCTTGTATATCTTGATAACTACGATGAAGTTATGGAGAGCGTCGAAGAAGTACGAAGATCGCTCCTTACGGCTCTTATCGAAAGAAAGATCAATAAATATATGTCTTCCGTAGACGGTATCACCAAAAAGATGGAAAAAGACAAGTATATGGTCATCTTAAGAAAGAGTGCGGTAGCGGCTCTTAAAGAGATGAAGTTCGATCTTCTTGAAGACGTTAAGACAGTTAACATCGGTAACGATATGGCGGCTACCCTAAGTATAGGTGTCGGTCTCGACGGTTTGTCATACGCTCAGGATTACGAATTTGCCAGAGCGGCCATCGACCTTGCTCTGGGTCGTGGCGGAGATCAGGCGGTTGTAAAGACACCCGACCAGATAAATTATTACGGCGGAAAGAGCCAGCAGGTTGATAAGAATACGAGAGTAAAAGCCCGTGTTAAAGCACATGCTTTGATGGAAATAATCACGAGTAAAGACCAGGTATTTATCATGGGTCATAAGAGAGGCGACGTAGACAGCTTCGGCGCCAGCGTCGGAATCTACCGCATCGCTAAGACTCTTGATCGTAAGGCATACATCGTTCTTGACACGGTCACCACATCCATGCAGCCCATGGTGGACATGTTCACGGGCAATTCAGAGTACGATCAGGATATGATCATCAATTCCAACCGTGCTCTTGAAGAAATAGGAAGCAACGCGGTTTTGGTCATCGTAGACGTAAACAAACCCAAGATGACCGAATGCGAAGAGCTTATAAAGAAAGCAAAATCCATAGTCGTACTCGATCACCACAGACAGGGTGCGGAATATGTGGAGAACGCAACATTGTCGTATGTTGAGCCGTACGCATCTTCAGCCTGTGAAATGGTATCAGAGATCATGCAGTATACTACCGATGCCATCAAGATAAGAAACGAAGAAGCCGATTGTCTGTATTCGGGTATCATGATCGATACAAACAACTTTAACCAGAAGACCGGCGTTAAGACCTTTGAAGCGGCCGCTTTCTTAAAGAGAAACGGTGCGGATGTTGTAAGAGTCCGCAAAATGTTCAGAGAAGACGCCATCGAATACAAGACAAGAGCGGACTGCGTAAGCGATGCCGAAATATACAGAGAGTTTTATGCGATCTCGGTGTGCGCTACCGAAGGAATATCAAGCCCTACAGTTATCGGTGCGCAGGCAGCCAACGAGCTTCTTAACATTAAAGGTATCAAGGCAAGCTTCGTGCTTACGGATTTCCAGGGTACGATATATATAAGCGCCCGTTCCATCGATGAACTCAACGTTCAGATCGTCATGGAAAGAATGGGCGGCGGCGGACATATGAGTATCGCCGGAACACAGATAGAAAACAGTACTGTCGAAGAAGTTATCGCAAGCTTAAAGAGCACCCTCGACAGTATGATAGAAGGAGGAGAAATTTAATGAAGGTAATATTACTTCAGGACGTTAAATCTCTTGGTAAGAAAGATCAGATAGTTGAAGTTAACGACGGATATGCACGTAACTTCATTCTTCCCAAGAAGCTCGGTGTTGAGGCTTCTTCGGGCAATTTAAATACTCTTAAACTTCAGAAAGCCAATGAAGCAAAGGTAGCGGCAGAAAACCTTGCTAAAGCAAAAGAGTTTGCAGAGGAGCTTTCCAAACTTACCGTAGTCGTAAAGATGAAGGCCGGAGAAGGCGGAAGAGCTTTCGGTTCGGTTTCTTCCAAAGAGATTGCCGAAGAGGCAAAGAAACAGCACGGTGTAGAGCTGGACAAGAAAAAGATAGTACTTCCCGAAGCGATTAAAGCCTTCGGTGCTTATGAGATAACGGTTAAACTTCACCCCGAAGTTCAGGCCAAACTTAAAGTAAAGGTTGAAGAAAATGGCTGAGGAATGGCAGAAAAGGATCATGCCCTATGATGCGGCCGCAGAGAAATCCGCAATCGGTGCCATGCTTATGGATAAAGACCAGATCATGGTCGTATCTGAGATAGTTACCGGAGAAGATTTCTATATCAAGCAAAACAGGATCCTTTTTGAAACTATTGTAGAACTTTATAATGAGGGAAAGCCGGCAGATCTTATCACGATCCATGACAGACTTGGAGAGAAAGATGTTCCGCCCGAAGTTTCCGACATGTCGTTTGTTACCGATATCATCAATACGGTGCAGACGGCAGCCAATGCGAAGCATTACGCAAACATCATTGCGGAAAAGTCTACGCTCAGGAAACTTATTACAGTAACGGAAGGAATAGCCAATTCCTGTTACAACGCAAAAGAACCCCTTGATTACATCCTTGACACTGCCGAAAAGGATGTGTTTAAGGTCGCTTCGAAGCGTAACTTTAACGATTATGTTCCCATAAGCGTTGCCGTAAACAATCAGCTTAACAAGATAGCCATCGCCGCAAGAAACAAGGGAGCCGTTACCGGTATTGCCACAGGCTTTATCGATCTTGATTATAAGACCGCAGGACTTCAAAATGCCGATCTTATACTTGTGGCTGCCCGCCCTTCAATGGGTAAAACTGCATTTGCTTTAAATATCGCGCAGAACGTTGCCATACGTAATAAGACCTGTATGGCCATATTCTCACTGGAAATGTCAAAAGAACAGCTGGTAAACCGTATGTTCTCACTTCAGTCGGGAGTTGATGCTCAAAAGTTAAGGACCGGTAATCTTACCGATTCGGAATGGGAAGAGCTGGTTGACGGAGCGGGACAGATCGGTGAATCAAAGCTTATCATAGACGATACTCCGGGTATTACCGTATCGGAGCTTCGTTCAAAGTGCAGAAAGTACAAACTTGAGCACGGCCTTTCCCTTGTCATGATCGACTATTTACAGCTCATGTCGGGATCGGGCAGAACCGAATCAAGACAGCAGGAAATATCCGATATTTCAAGATCCCTCAAAGGTCTTGCAAGAGAGCTTAATATACCGATCATTGCACTCTCGCAGTTAAGCCGTGCGGTTGAACAGCGTCCCGACAAGCGTCCTATTCTTTCGGACCTTCGTGAATCGGGAGCCATCGAGCAGGATGCCGACGTGGTAATGTTCATATACAGAGAAGATTATTATTTCAAAGATACCGAAAGAAAAGGTATCTCGGAGATAATAATAGCCAAGCAGCGTAACGGTCCCATCGGAACGGTTGAACTTGCATGGTTACCCGAACTTACCAAATTTGCAAATCTTGCAAGAGACAACAAAAGAGAATAAAAAAAGAGCCGTAAGGCTCTTTTTTTGTTTTCTTATTCTTCAGCTATAGCTCCTACAGGACACTGACCTGCGCATGCGCCGCAAGAAATGCAAACAGCGGGATCGATCTCAAACTTTGAATCGCCGGCGCTGATAGCACCTACAGGACACTGAGATTCGCAAGAACCGCAAGATACACAGCTGTCACCAATACAAAATGCCATAACATTATCCTCCTTGTTTGATACTTATTTGTCGTAGTAATTCTAATATATATCTTGGAAATAAACAAGTAGTTATTCCTTGAGAAAAAGTTAAGTTGTTTCAACACCGTCGTCTTTGCGACGTTCCTTTATTCCCTTAAGGATAACTTCTTTTTTCTCCAAAGCAGTTTTCTGACTCATGGCGGGTACATCCTTTAACGGATATTCAATACCTAGCTTCTCATATTTGACCACACCCATAGTGTGATACGGAAGTACATCCAAAGCCTTTAATGTCTTAAGACCTCCGATAAAGTATCCGAGCTTCTCAAGATAAACATCATCATCGGTGAGTCCCGGAACAACAACGTGTCTTATCCATATATCAACACCGTTATCACTTAAATACTGCGCAAATGCAAGAATGTTTTCATTGTGCTGTTTGGTAAGTGCGAAGTGTTTTTCGGGATCGATATGTTTAATGTCAAGCATGACAAGATCGGTAACTTTGATAAGTTTGTCAAACTTAGCCATAAGCTCGGGATTGTTTGGATTGAACGCTATACCCGATGAATCGAGACACGTATGGATATCCTTATCTTTGGCTTTCGTAAAGAGTTCCGTAAGGAAGTCTATCTGCATGAGCGGTTCTCCGCCTGTTGCGGTGATACCGCCGGTAGTATAGAAACTGCGGTTACGCTCGAACTGCTCGATGATATAATCCGAATCCATAAGTTCGCCTGCGTTAAGTTCCCAGGTGTCCGGATTGTGGCAATAAGCACATCTCATGGGACAACCCTGAAAGAACACTACATATCTTACTCCGGGTCCGTCAACCGTACCGAAGCTTTCGAGTGAATGAATTCTTCCCTGCATACTGATCTCCTTATAAAAATGAGCCCGGAGTATTTCTCCGGGCTCTCGTTGTAGCTTGATTAGATAGCTTCGTGGAATGTACGGGAAATAACATCAGCCTGCTGTTCGGGAGTTAACTTAATGAAGTTAACAGCGTAACCCGATACACGGATCGTAAGCTGAGGATAATTCTCGGGATGAGCCTGTGCATCCAAAAGAGTATCTCTGTTTAAAACGTTAACGTTAAGGTGATGTCCGCCTTTGGTAACGTAGCCGTCAAGTAATGAAATAAGGTTTGAAACCTGAGCTGCATTAGCTGCCATATTTTTGTCCTCCTTATGATTATTCGTAATCGTCGAGTCCCTGATGAAGTGTCGGAACACTGCATGCCAGGGGAGTTCTTGAACAATCGGTGCATCCCATGGTCTGAACGGTCTTTCCCTGAGAGTTCTCGTCGAAGTCGACGTTCACATGTCCTACACCGGCGCTCATGTCCGAGTCAAGCATTTTTACAAGGTCATCAATCATCGCATTTGAATCCATGGGGTTCACCTCCTGTAATTGTTGTAAATTTATTTGTTAAGATCTACTTCGATATCACCTGCGAAGATCTGATCTTCCTTACCGAGTGCTGAGGGGATGATCGTGAAGGTATTTGAGATACCGTCCTGAGAATCCATGAAAGGAAGCTTAGCAACAGATGAAAGTGAAGCAACTGCACCGTGAGTATCACGTCTGTGCATCGGGTTTGCACCGGGAGCGAAAGGCTGTCCTTTTCTACGTCCGTCAGGGGTGTTACCTGTTG
>CAMPBP010000110.1 GCA_946639085.1 uncultured Lachnospiraceae bacterium | reverse complement strand
CGATACCTATCTTTTGAATCTTTGACAAAACTTCATTCATTTTCTTTATCTCCCTTAATTGTTATCTTTTTCTCCGTCTTCTTTGAGGACTTAATGGCTTTTGAAGCCTCATCGAACTTCTCTTTTACTTCAGTTTTTACCAGATCTTTTGCTATTTCAAAATAGGATCTTATAAGACCCTGTAAAAACTCTTTGGTGTCCTCGTCGATATCTTTTGCCTTTTTTATAACGTTTCCGGCGCTCTTAAATATCTGTCCCGTGAGTTCCCTTGTGGTGGATGCTTCGGTCGCATCAAGAACTTCACAGAAAAGCTTCACGAAACGTTCAAGGTGTGCCTCGTCGAGCGAAAAAAGCCATTCGTTGAAAGTCGCAATAAGAAGTTTATGCTGCTCGGATATCTCCGTACGTACAAATCTTCCGTTCTTTATCACCCAATAATATGGATTGTGCTGCATAACGCCCACGGCGTGTGAATTGACCACTATACTGTCTTTGCCCGTATCCAGCAAAAGACCCACGAGAGATGATTGGGGGATAACGGAGACCATACGGTCTACCATGTCTTCCCCATGATATTCCTCTATCACTTCCGGCCTGAATCCGGGGCCGTCGAAAGAAAACACGTTTATTATCCGCTCTTTGGCCGAAGGATCGGCATTCATAGACGAAAAAACCGCATGGTTTCCGCCTTTTGAATGACCTCCCGTATATAGTCTTCCGACAGTGTTGGCCGCAACCTCGTTAACATAGTCCACCGATAAGGATCTTCCCGCATGAGGTCTGTCCAGAGCCAGCATAAAGTCTTCCTGCCAGCCCACTATGGATTCATCCGTTCCGCGAAAAGCCAGAAACAGATCTCCCGTGGGAAGTGTATATGTTACAGCCGCAAACTGCGTCTCATTTTCAACTTCGATCTTGTTAATGTAAAAAGAAAACGCTATATCGCCAAAACGCTTTGACGCTAAAGCCGCATTAAACAGTTTCTCGTAATCCTTTCCGTATTTGGGATCGGAAAACATGTTCCGGGAATTGTCTTTTGAAGCAAGTTCTTTTATTGAAACGGGCTCTTTGCTCATGGGTTCAAGCAATCCGTCGAACTTAAGATATGAAAGTTCACACAAAACCAAGGCGTCTTCGATTGATAACGCCTGTTCTTTGAATGTTAAATCACAATTTAATTTTGCGTAATCTACTATGTTTGCCATATTAAATCTTCTCGGACAAATGCCCTGTTTATGCCCCTTTGCAAAGTTAAATCATTGTTCGGTCAAAATTTCGCACTTATATTTCCGATGTTTCTTATATGAAGGGATATCGTTCCGTCGGGATTGGTAATAAACTCAACGTTATCGTCTTCATATTGCATCATGGGAATCTTTATCTCTATTCCCGTATCGGTAACAAGACACTGCTTTGCGTATTTCTTTACCGTATTCTCGCTTACGGGATTAACTTCTTCTCTTACGAGATTGTAGCGTTCCATCCTGTCCGTATATTCGCTCTTAAGATCGGGTCTGTCTTCAAAGACAAGTTCTCCTATCCTCTCGACGGTAAATCCCCCGTTCTTCTCAAGTTCGGTATTGATTATCTGCTTTGCCTTCATCTGAGGCTCATAACAGTTGGACTCTTCATATGCTTTGGCGTTTACGCTTTCGATCGCCTTTGTTACCACGGCAAGCTTCTTTTTGTCGCTCATCTTTGCGGAACATTTAAGGAAATACTCACTGAAATAATCTTCTTTCTTTCCGTTTATCTCCGCTTTCTTTTCCACTACCCAGACCGCAAGGTCTGTAAGTCTTATGATCGCCGCCTCAGAGAGTTTCTGAGATCCTGCCGGTAAGATTTCTTTGTACCTGAATACCTCATTAACCATACGATCGTCTACGGGGTAGCATCTGTGAGTGTACTGAGGCTTGAAGTTCATCTTAAGAAGGCCCAGATATTCAAGGGAATCGCTTGAGAAACGAACGACAAACAGATCTGCCGGAGGTATGTCTATGTTGGCGTTCATGATGGAATAAAGCGTACTTGCAAGTTCTTTGGAAATATCAACGAAATTCTCATCGTCGTACTCATTAAGGATTGAATAAACTTCCGATTCTTTCTTGTGAAACTCGCACTTTTTGCTGTCGTCTCCGCCGAAGATGTTTCCGATATGGCTTTTTATAAAGTCCGAAAGATCGGCATTCACCTCGAGCGGCTCCTCGGAAAGCATAGGCTGTCCGGTTGTGGAATCAAGAATGTGAAGTATTACTTTTCTTAAGTTTATCTCTTCTTTTACAAGTGCCATTTCTTTATGTCCTTAACTAATTCCTTTTCCAGGTGCCCGCATACATAAGTACAAAGAGCGGGAATATCTCAAGTCGTCCTGCCAGCATGTCAAACACAAGGACAAGCTTCGAGAATTGGCTGTACGCCGCAAAGTTCTGTGCCGGTCCTACACCCGCCAGACCGGGACCTACATTGCCAAGGGTTGTAAGTACGCTGGTGATGGTAGTCGTAAAGTCAAATCCGTTAACGGAAAGAAGCAAAAACGAAACGATAACGGTAACTACATAAGCTATCAGAAAAGCTTCAACCGACTTAACGGTTTCTTCGGACACCGCCTGACCGTTAAGATTGACCTTTCTTACGCTTCTGGGGTGAGTAAGATGGTCAAGCTCGCGCTTTAGCGTCTTTATCATGATAAGTATTCTTGATATCTTGATACCGCCCGCCGTCGAGCCTGCGGAAGCTCCCACTATCGTAAAGAATATGAGTATGAACTTTGCCGTTGAAGGCCATACTTCATAGTCGGTTATGGTAAAACCGGTCGTTGTTATGATGGAAGCCGTATGGAACGTAGCCTTATGGAATGCTTCATACAACGTGGGATACAAATGTCTTATGGATAACGTGATCGATGCTACACCGAGGATGATGAACAAAAAGTATGCTCTGACCTCTTCGATCTTAAACACTTCTTTGGGCTTTCTCATAAAAATGAGGAAATATGCGTTAAAGTTGATACCGCACATGATCATAAATACGATGGTAATGATCTGAACCGGATGGGAAAAGGCTCCCAGACTTGCATTGGTACGTGTAAATCCGCCGGTTCCCACGGTAGAGAACATGAGGATCAATGCATCATAAAAGTTAAGTCCGGCGATCATGAGGGAGATAACCATCGAAACCGAAAGAGTGATATATATTCCGTACAATATTTTTGCGGTGTTCTTAACTTTTGGAACAAGCTTTCCAACTTCCGCGCCGGTACTCTCCGCTCTCATAAGATGCATGTTGTAGCTTCCCGAAAGAGGAAGTATCGACATGATGAATACAAGCACTCCCATACCGCCTATCCATATGATAAAGCAGCGCCAGAACTGAACCGTCTTGCTTAAGAATTCAACGTCGGTAAGAATGGTGGATCCGGTGGTGGTAAAACCCGAAACCGTTTCAAACAACGCATCTACGTAGTTCGGAATCTCTTTTGTAAGTACAAAAGGTATGGCTCCCACGAGGGAAAGAAGTATCCATGAAAGGGATACGGTAACAAAGCCCTCACGCGCATAAAAAATGTTGCTTACGGGCTTAAAGAATGAGCCGAATGTTCCGAGAGCAAACACACAGACTCCCAGAGCAAAGAAAATGATACCTACTTTTTCTTTATGTATGAGGGATACTATGCAAGGCAGTAACAAGAAAACGCCTTCAAACTGAAGCACCTTGCAAAGTATGTATCTTATCATCGATTTATTCATAACTGTCCTTTGTATGTACCTCTATCCCATCACATCAAAATATCCGAAATATCGGTAAATCCCGTATCGGTGGTAACCACGATGACCGTATCGCCGACAGATATCTTGGACTGACCGCCGGGTGTCTCGATCATGCCGTTATGGATGATACAGCAGATGATGACGTCTTTTTTTAAGGGAATATCCATAAGGGGGACGCCTACGATCTTCTCATGATGCTCTTTTACTTTAAACTCCAGTGCTTCCACACGTCCCGAATTCATCTTGTAAAGAGTCTCTATGTTGCTTCCGAGAGAGTTCTGCATTGAACGGACATACTTGATCATATCTTCGCCGGCCAAAAGCTTGGGGTTAATGATACTTCCGATGTTCATATCGTCGATTATGTCGTCGTATGTACTTCTGTGAACCTTCGTAATCAGTTTTGCCTTGGGATTAACTTTCTTGCAGTAAATGGACATCATTACGTTTGCTTCATCGAAGTTGGTAAGTGTGACCACGCTGTCCGTGTTCTTTATACCCTCTTCTCCCAAAAGTCCCTTGTCCTGGCCGTCTCCGTATATTACTACTGCACCCGGCAAACGCTCTGCGATGGCATCGCATCGAGCCTTGTCACGCTCGATGATCTTGACTTCAACACCGTCTGAAAGAAGCTTTTGAGCAAGATAAAAAGCAGTGTCGCCCGCACCGATGATGGTACATGTTCTTACGCGACCCTGATTGAGATTGATTTCTTTAAAGAACTGTGTAGCCTTCTTGGAAGAAGCGACGAAAGAAACCTTATCCCCTTCCCATAAAGTGAAATCACCCTTGGGAACGATAACCTTATTGCCTCTTTCAACTATACATATGAGCACGTTTGTCTTAACGACCGTATGCAGGTCTTTAAGCGCTATTCCACAGATGGGACACTCTTTTGTAACTTCGAACTTAAGAAGGTCGACTCTTCCTCTGGCGAAAGTATCGATCTCGATGGCAGAAGGGAAACGAAGAAGTCTTGCGATCTCTTCCGCTGCGGCAAGTTCGGGATTGACAAACATTGAAAGGCCCAGGTCACCCTTAATAAGTTCGATCTCGTCTCTGTATTCGGGATTTCTTACTCTTGCGATGGTATGGGCTGCGCCTGCCTTTTTGCCCATAAGACAGCAAAGAAGGTTCTTCTCATCGGAGTCGGTAACTGCGATCAAAAGATCCGCTTCTTCAACTCCCGCGTCTTTAAGTATCTGTATGGATGCGCCGGTACCTACGATACCCATTACATCCCAGCCGTCGCATATTTTACGAACAGCCATTTCATTGGTATCGATTATCGTTATGTTGTGTCCTTCAACGCTTAACTGCTTTGCAATTGTTGAACCGACGTTTCCGCTGCCTACTATGATTATCTTCATTGAATTCTTTTATCCGCTCTTGGCGGGTTCTCCTTATTCGGGTACTACCAGTCCTTCTTCCAGGGCTCTGGTCATACATCCTTCTTTAGCATTTCCTATTTCGCATATCGTGGGAGTATCTTCTTCGATACAGCTCTGACATGCGGGACACGGCATCGAAATGCCGCATATATCTCTCGGAACGGCTTTACCGAGGGCGTTGTGCTTACAATCGCTGCACCAGCATTTCGAGCATTGCTTGAAATTCATCACACCCGATCCGCCTTCCGAAGTTTTTGCCTTCGGGATGGGTTTCGGTCTTACCGTTTCTTTTGCCTTTGGCTCTTCCTTAACCGAACAATCCAGTTCAA
>CAMPBP010000109.1 GCA_946639085.1 uncultured Lachnospiraceae bacterium | reverse complement strand
ATGATCGTCTGAACTCTGTCCACATTCGACGCGAAGGTGGCGATTATTATACGGGTATCTCTGTGCTCGGAAAAGATCGTATCAAAGGTACGCTCAAGGGTTCTTTCCGAGGGAGTGAAGCCCGGTCTTTCTGCGTTGGTGGAGTCCGCCAGCAAAGCAAGCACGCCCTTTTTACCAAGCTGTGCAAAACGTTCAAGATCGATCGAATCGCCGAATACGGGAGTGTAATCGACTTTAAAGTCACCGGTATGAATGACTACGCCGGCATCAGAGAAGATTGCAAGTGCTGCCGCATCCACTATGGAGTGATTGGTCTTTATGAATTCGACTCTGAAGTCACCCAAATTGACAGACTGCCCGAATTTGATGACTTTTCTTTTTACCTTCTTTAAAAGATCTTCCGTTTCGGAAAGCTTCTTTTCTATTATTCCCATGGTAAGCTTCGTGGCGTACACGGGAACGTTCACGTCTTTAAGCACGTAAGGAAGACCGCCGATGTGGTCCTCGTGGCCGTGGGTGATGACAAAGCCTTTTACTTTGTCGATATTATCTTTCAAGTACGTTACGTCGGGGATTACAAGATCTACGCCCAGCATGTCGCCTTCAGGGAACGCAAGACCGCAATCCACCACAATTATACTGTCCCCGTACTCGAAGGCAGTAATGTTCATTCCGATCTGTTCAAGACCGCCGAGCGGTATGATCTTGAGGCTTTCGGTTTCTTTGTTTATTTTGTTTTCCATCTTTCTCCTGTTACTGTATGAGGTCGATGTCGTCGAGCAAACTTTTAAAGACCTGACCAACGGCGTCCAACTCTTCCTCATCGGAAACGATCTCATAAACCCCTTCCGCATCCGACGTCTTCGAAAGATCCTTCAGCACGTATGCCTCACCGTCATTAATTTCGCTCTCGGTCACGAGCACATAATCAACACCCCCAAGGGTGGTTTTTTCAAGTACGTAAAATTCTATATTGTCGCCTTCGGCGCCCGTAAAAACTATCTTTTCCATACGACCTCTTTGTGTCTTGTTCTATTGTTTATCTGTTACTTTGTTTTCGCGCATGTAGTCTTCCAAAATGATCTGTGCGGCTATCATATCAACGTATTCTTTGCGGTCTTTACCTTTTATACCCGCTTCATTCATTATATCATCCGCTTCGACGGTTGTAAGCCTCTCGTCCCACATGGTAACCGTAAGGCCGGTACGACGCTCCAGACTTTCTTTAAACTGAAGCGAAAGCTCCGCACGTTCGCCTTTCGTATCGTCCATGTTAAGGGGTAACCCCAGCACGATATGTGTTACGCCGTACTCCACAATAAGTTCTTCTATGCGAGCCAAAGTCTGTCTTAACTTGTTTTCTTCCTTGCGACGAATGATCTCAACGCCTTGTGCAGTTAAAAGTAAAGGGTCGCTTACCGCAACCCCTACTGTCTTTGATCCGAAATCAAGTGCCATTATCCGCATAAAGATTTATTCCCAGCCTTTACTCTTAACGTAAGAAGAGATAAGCTCTTCGATGATCTCATCGCGTTCAAGTCTTCTTACAAGCTTTCTTGCGTCATTGTAGGATGTTATATATGTGGGATCGTCGGATACGAGATATCCCGTGATCTGATTTACCGCATCGTAACCCTTTTCTCTGTTTGCCTTATATACGATCTCCAGGATCTCTTCAACGCTCATCTGCTTTTCCTGGACTACTTTTAATACCTGTGTTGCACCTAAATCTGCCATTTCCCTAAAAATCTCCTCTGTATTTCCAATACATATAGGTTTACCCTATATAGAACAGTATTGACCCAAACGTGATTTTTTTCAAGTCAATTTGTCTGAATATATTCTTAATGTAAGCTTCCGAGCATAAGCTCATCGTTCAAAAAGCCGTCGATGGATACGTCAAATATCTCGTTTGCAGTAGCGTCGGAAGTCTTTACCGCTATCTTAACATATTCGGGCGTATGGCCCGTAAGATACTTTTTGCCGTTAACCGTTATCTCTTCTTCGAACAAAACAGGTTTAACTTTACCGATCTGTCTTGCCCTGTATTGCTTTGAAAGTTCATCTCTTAATGTGATGAGGCGATGGCTTCTTTGTTCCTTTATCTCATCTTTTACCTGGCCGGGCATCTTGTCCGCGACGGTGCCTTTTCTTCTCGAATATTTGAATATGTGCATTTCGTAGAAAGAAACCTCTTTCGCAAAGTCAAAGCACTTCTCAAATTCTTCCTCGGTCTCGCCGGGGAAGCCTGCGATGATGTCCGTGGTGATTGCGGGATCGTCAAAATACTCTCTTAAAAGCTTTACGCCGGTTAAAAATTCATCGCTCGTATAGTGACGGTTCATGCGCTTAAGGGTTTCGTCGCATCCGCTTTGAAGAGAAAGATGAAAATGAGGGCAAAGCTTTTCAAGTTTTGAGATACGCTTTGCAAACTCTTCCGTTACGATACGGGGCTCCAGCGAGCTTAAGCGTATCCTTTTTACACCGGGAAGTTTATTTATTGCTTCCAAAAGATCGGCAAGTTTATTGTCTTTAAAGTCCGCCGTGCCCGATACACCGTAGGAGCTTACGTGAATTCCCGTCAGCACAAACTCTTTGTATCCTTCTTTCGTAAGGCCTTCTATCTCTTTTAATATGCTTTCTTCGTCGCGGCTTCTGGCTCTGCCTCTGGCAAAAGGAATGAGGCAGTATGTACAAAACTGGTTGCAGCCGTCCTGAATCTTTATATAGGCTCTTGTCCTGTCGGCGGTATGGGTAAGGAACATGCTCTCATATTCGGACGTTTGATTGATATCTATGATGCTGCCAAAAGAAGCCGGTCTGTTTTCCTTTATGTATTCGTTTAAAATGTTTAATATATCGGCCTTTTTATTGTTGCCGATTGCAATATCTATACATTCGTCTTTAAGCACTTCTTTTCCCGCAGTCTGCACATAGCAGCCAACCGCTATAACTACGGCATCGGGGTTTGTTTTCTTGGCGCGATGTATCATCTGACGGCTTTTTCTGTCGGCGATGTTGGTGACTGTGCATGTATTTATAACGTAAATGTCCGCTTTTTGACTAAATGGCACAACAAGGAAACCGTTTTCTCTAAAATTTTGTTGCATAATGTCGGTTTCGTAGTCGTTAACCTTGCAACCTAAGTTGTGAAATGCCACAGTTTTCATTCATTACTCCGAATTTTTTGTTAAGTATTAATCATTGACAAAAGAAACCCTTTTCTTTATGATGAGGGCAAAGGTTGAAGTTTAAAGCAAGGAGGTATATTTACCATGAAAACAGTACAGATTTCTTTAAATTCCATCGACAAAGTTAAGTCTTTTGTAAATGAGATTACAAAATTTGATTATGATTTCGATCTTGTATCAGGCAGATACGTAATCGATGCTAAGTCCATTATGGGTATCTTCAGTCTTGACCTTTCCAAGCCCATTGACCTCAACATCCATGCTGAAGGCAATGCAGAAGAGGTTCTTGAAGTACTCAAGCCCTATATGGTAGGCTAATAAAAAAATGTGGGGCGTAGGCAGGCCTTACGCCCCTGTAACTATTAACATGTAACTTCTTCAACCTTACAATTAAGCCGCAGATGCGGAAGTACTTTAGGAACCGAAAAGCAAAAAACTTTTCGGTTTTTTCTTTTTCTAGTCTTCGCTTACTATTATTGTTTCTTTATCATCGATGGCCTTGTTCACCATGTCGTCAATCTTTTCTTTCAAGCATTCTTCGTGCTTTTTGATGATCCCAAGGTTAGGCTTTGTAACCGGATGCTTTGCCACGAATATGGTACAGCAGTCTTCGAAAGGAAGGATGCTGGTTTCGTAGGTATCGATCTTCTTCGAAATTGCCACGATATCTTCTTTGTCAAAGGCGATAAGGGGTCTGAATACCGGAAGGGTACAAACTTCGTTGGTTACCACAAGGGACTGGGTCGTCTGACTTGCAACCTGACCGATGGATTCGCCGGTAACAAGACACTGACACTCGGACTCCTTGGCGATGGCCTCGGCGATACGCATCATATATCTTCTCATGATTATCGTAAGCTCGTCATGAGGGGTGTTCTCGTAAATGTATAACTGAATGTCGGTAAAGTTAACGATATGCAGATAGATGGGTCCCGTATACTTGGACACTTTCTTTGCAAGATCTATTACCTTCTGCTTTGCTCTTTCACTGGTATAAGGGGGCGCATGGAAATAAACGGCCTCGATCTTGACGCCTCGTTTTGCTATCATCCAACCCGCAACGGGTGAATCGATACCGCCGGAAAGCAAAAGCATGGCCTTTCCGTTCGTTCCGATAGGCATACCCCCGGGACCGGGAATAATCTCGGAATAAAGATATATCTTGTCGCGAACTTCAACGGTAAGAGTGATATCGGGATTGTGAACATCTACCTTGATACCGGGAACGGCGTCGATGATCGCATCTCCTATGCACACGTTAAGTTCCATGGAATCAAGAGGATAACCTTTGTTGGATCTTCTCGTGAACACTTTAAAAGTCTTATCCGTATTGGGATAAACTTTCTTAAAGTAATCTACAGCGGCCTTGGCAAGTTCTTCGGGCTCGCACATCTCAAGACGTACCACGGGGCATACTCCCCAAACGCCGAATACACTTGTGAGAGCTTCTATTACTTCATCGTAATCAAAGTCGGTCTCCGCATCCAAAAAGATTCGGCCCGGAGTCTTTGAAAGGACAAAGCTTCCTTCGCATTTTTTAAGTGCAAGCTTTATCTGTCTTACCAGTGCATCTTCGAAAAGATATCTGTTTTTTCCTTTGATGCCGATCTCGGCATACTTGATCAAAAATGATTGAAACATACTTTTATTTCCTTACAAATCTTGAATAAAACGGAATGATCTCTTTAAGTGTCTCAAGCACATACTCAAGTTCTTCTTTGGTGGTGAACTCCGACATGCTTATTCTTAGTGCTCCGTCCATTGTTGCGGCATCGGCCCCCATCGCTTTAAGGGTCGACGACTCTTTCTTTGAGTGGGACGCACATGCGCTTCCCGCCGATACATATATGCCTTTTTCTTCAAGTGCGTGAAGCATTACTTCGCTTCTTAATCCGAGCACCGAAATGTTCATTATGTGCGGTGCGGTCTCTCTTACTTTGTAATTTCCGTTTTCGTCTTTAACGCAGCCGTTTACTGCCACCTTATCGATCTTATCGACTTCCTGCAAAAAGAAACCTTTCAACTCGTATAATCTCTCCGATTCACCCGGGATATCTTTTGTCCCCATTTCACAGGCAAGACCGATTCCCGCAATGCCGGGAGTATTCAGCGTTCCGTTACGAAGGCCCTTTTGCTGACCGCCCCCAAAGGTGATCGGCTTAAGTCTTATTTTTTCATTGGCATAAAGAAAACCTATGCCCTTCGGTCCGTGGATCTTATGTCCGCTTACGGATAAAAGATCGATGTTTGAACGCTTCGGATATATAAGCGATTTTGTAAATCCCTGGACCGCATCCACATGAAAGATTAT
>CAMPBP010000108.1 GCA_946639085.1 uncultured Lachnospiraceae bacterium | reverse complement strand
CAGAGAAGGTGAGCAGCTGCAGGAGAGACTTATCCAGTACAAGTTCTCGCCCAGAACTCCCGAAGAGATCAAAGCCGATTTCATGGAAATCGTTGGCGACGAAGTAGAAGATTGATCGGGAACAAAATCTGACTATAGGCCCCGGGCCCAGGGAGAATGATATATGAGCAGTATACGAAGCGTCGTTAAGGTAATGAACTTCCACTCTCTTTTAAGAGTTGACAAGTCGCGTAAGAAATCAAAAAAATACACGGCAATGGAAGATATCCTTACCGAAATGATCGACAACATAGTAAACAACAGAAACATTGTGCTTGACAACAAGCTGCACAAGGTTGATCCAACCAAACCGGAACTTAACGTTTATATCGGTTCGGATATGGGCTTTTGTGCAAACTTGAATGCTTTGGTAAAAAGAACACTTACCGAAGAGTTTGAAAGCGAAGAAAGAAATGTAAAACAGATCGTAATAGGCAGAAAGATAAAGCCTGCGGATGATGAACAGCTTCTTTTATTCCAGACAAGAGAAGAGTATGACAAAGATAATTCGAAAGTCATGAAGCTTCTTGAGGATGCGATAAGAGATCTCAAGTATTCGAAGATATCGATCATTTACAACCATTACTACAATTCTTCGCAGGTTGAACTCAATAATAAGCAGATTTTCCCTATCGTCAGAGAAGACACGCATGACGACTACCATGAAGACTTTTCGTACGAAGGAAACATTGATGACCTTTTAACGAACATGGTTGTTTTGTACATGAAATATTCCATGGAAATTGCTGCTGCTGCAAGTTACGCTTCGGAAAACATTCAAAGACAGAATGTCACGACCGAATCACTCAACAAGCTTGATGAACGAGATGAGATCAAGGCTATGGAGCAGCGAAGAAAGAACAAAGACAAGCAGTTTGCCAAGGTTTTGGATAACTACACTAAGACGAGAGCATATTAGGAGGACATATAAGTGAGCGAGGCAGTTGGTAAGATTATATCGGTATCTGAACTTAACGTACAGGTGCTTATAAGCGATCAGAAGATTAAATACCGTGACATTTTATATACCGAAAGCAAAGGAAAGAGAATTGAGTTCGAGGTTGTTGAAGAAGACGGAAACGTTGTATCCGCAATTCCTTTCCAGAGCGTTGTAGGTCTTAAGAAGGGACTTGATGTATATAAGGCAGATCATGGTCTTGAGATTCAGTACAATGATGAGATTCTCGGAAAAGTTTTCGATTCATACGGAAAACTTCTTGATGAATCAACTATAGAAGAAGAACACAAGAGAAACGTTTACAACAGAAACCTTACTCTTGAAGAGATCAACCTTAACGGTGGTATCTTATGGACAGGCATTAAGGTGCTTGACTTCTTCGCACCCATGCAGAAAGGTTTCAAGATGGGACTTCTCGGTGGTGCCGGTGTCGGCAAGACCGTCCTTATAAAAGAGCTTATCCACAACGTTTATACGGGACTTAATTCAAACTCTGTATTCGTCGGTGTCGGCGAGCGTTCAAGAGAGGGTAAGGAACTTTACGATGAGATGCTTTCTGCAGACCTTCTCGACAAGATGTCGATTGTATTTGGTCAGATGGGTGAGAACTCAGCTGCAAGATCAAAGGCTATCTTCTCCGGACTTACTCTTGCAGAGTACCTTCGTGATGAGAAGAAGCAGGACGTGCTTTTGTTCGTAGATAACATTTACCGTTATGTACAGGCAATGAGCGAGATTAATGCGGAACTTTCCCGTATTCCTATCGAAAACGGTTATCCCGCAAACATTGATACCGCAATCAGTGACGTTGAAGAGCGTATCAACTCAACACCCGAAGGTTCCATTACATCATTCCAGGCCATCTACATTCCCGCCGATGATGTTACCGACCAGGCCGTACTTACAATTCAGGCACACCTTGACGGACAGATCGTTCTTGATCGTAAAGTTGCCGAGAAAGGTTTGTATCCCGCAGTTGATGTATTCTCAACCACAAGTAAGCTTATCGATATAGATAAGATCGGTGAAAGACACTACAGACTCGTTGAAGAAGTATTAAGATACTATTCAAGATATCGCGAACTTGAAGAGATCATAGCAGTTCTTGGTATCGACGAACTTTCCGTAGCAGATACGAACGTATTCTATCGTACAAGAAAGCTTCGTAACTACTTCACTCAGCCCATGTTTGTTGCCGAGAACTATACCGGTATCAAGGGCCAGGCAGTAGCCATCGACGATATTCTTGATGATGTTGAAAATATTATTTCTGGAAAGTATGACGGAATTGACGAGAGCAATTTCCTTTACATAGGTAAATTCAATGCAGAAAAGTTCAACCTTGTATAATGAGACACAGGAATCATACAAAATAGAAGCTAAGGTCGTTGACCGTGAGAACGGCATGCAGGAGTATGACAATATCCGCATGGTCCGTGTAGTCAGCAAAGACTATAATCTTCTTATCATGGAGGATTATATGCCGCTTATCGGTGAGATCGCAGGAAGCGTTGAGGTAGTAACTGACTCCGACGTTATCCGTTTCGACCCCATCCACGGTTTCTTTATGCACAAGAAAAACTGCTTTTATCTTCTTATAGAAGATCATATGGCAGAGGGTGAAGAGATTGCTGAAGCCGACGATCTCAATGATTTTGATGATTCTTACATAATGGAAGAGTTTAAGAACGCCGGAATATTCAAGGCTTCGTCTTCTTCATCGAAGACAGACTCTTCAAAAACAACAAAAACATCCGAAGACTCGGATGATCTTGAAGATCTTGATCTGTAGGATAAATTATGCTTAATACGTTAGTCGGAGATATTATTAATCAAATAATATTGTTAAAGACCATGATCATTGTCACAGCCGTAGGAACACTGCTTTTATTGAGTGTTCTTACGATTTTGTGTCGAAAATTCTCGTGGGAGAAATTGAATTTAAGAGTCATCGGCTTTTTCTATGATGCGAAACTTTATGATACGATTCTTTTGGCTGTATGTCTGCTTAAGTTTTATCTGGTTATCTCAATCCTTATAACAAAAGGAAAGATTTATCCGGTACATATTTTCTTTTACGGTTTTTTGGTGTTGATTTATTGTGTCTTGAGACACAAGGTCAAAGAGACTCTTGTAAGTCTTTTTAATGCCGTTTTGATCATGGGTATTCTTTATGTAGCGAATTTTTTGATATCTTATCTGGAAAATGTTTTATTTGATGTGAAGATATTGATCGCCCTTGTATTTCTTGCAATTTTCCTTGTTTTGTACGCATTGTACGACATGGCCGGCTGCATATTGAATATTGTGAGCAGTCGTGACGAAAAAAGGATTACTCAGGAGTGAATATGAGAAGAAAACAGGCTAAAGCTATTACAATGATACAGTTGGGGGTTGCAGGTGTATTGCTGCTGCTCCTTGTTTTGCTTGTATATTGGTATGTTGAAGGTCTTTCAGCATATAAACCCAAGACAGAAGTTCATCAGTATTTCGGTGGAAGCGAACTAAATTACGGAGCTAATGATGTATTCAGAGATGAAAAAGGTCTTATAATGGTCACAGGAGAAAATGGTAAATCTCCGATTGTTGACACACCGCTTTTATATAAAGGTGAGACTAAACTTACACTTCCTTGTAATATGCTTTTGATGGTTCCAAACGAAAGTCTGGGTGTAAAAAGAGTCAATTATTTTACCACTGTTACGGAAAACTCCGGTCGAGTTACATTTACTTCTGATAAAAAAATGGCACAGAGTTATGGTGGGTTTTTATATGATGGCGGAGATCTTTATATATTTTTGGAGCCAACCACATTATGCATCGGAAATGTAAAAGAGATAGAATTGCCTCCGCTTTCTTACGCTAAAGTCAGATATGCCCAAAGCGTAGAATATCATAATAGTGAGACCGATGAGGATATAGTGATCGGAATCAATGAAGTTGAAGTTACTGCCTATGCAAAGTCGGGATATATGCTCAATGTTTGCAAGGACGTTATATATACGGATACCAGTGAAGTGCTTCTTTTCTCGGCGGTTGATAAAGTCGCTGTGATAGAAATGAAATAGTTTATAAGGGGATGCCATGAAAAAGATTTGGTTTGGTATCGGAGCCGCAGTTATCGTTGCATTGCTCCTTTTACAGACAAGATTTAAAACATATATGCAGGTCGATTACAATGGTTATGCCATTGAAGATAAGACTGTAAGGAACATGTTGCTTGCCAATCCTGATGATGAAAAAAGGGTTGAACAGGCTGATTTGTATAGTTTCAATGTTCTTGATTATATTTATACCAGAGGCAACTCTTATTATATGGGTGAAGGAAAAAAGACTAAAGTCGATCTTTCTTTCCCTCTTCTTATAAACGGTGGCGCAGGTGTTTGGTTTTTGGACGATACGGCCACATTGTTCAATACTGATTATGAAAGATTTTCAACATACAGTGGACTTACTGTAAGCGAAAAGGTATCTTACAACCCCGGCGGTGAAAGAGCTGCAGACGATGAGTATTATTTCGCAGGGCTCAAGAACGGTTTCTTTATAAACCTTGATTCATTCTCCATAAGTCAGGGTACAGAGAAACTTATTCCTATGAACAGTATGATCTATTTCACGGAAAACTATTTTTCTTATTGTGAAATTGATGATAACTCTGTTACTTGTAAAGTTGTAGATAATATCCGCCCGGATGCACCTGTGACGGTTGGCGATGAGGAACTCACTTATAAACAGTTGCTCATTAATTTGCGTGTTCTTTATGATGTTCCGGAAAAGAATGTTAAAGATGATGAGATAATCGATGATATTCCTGATATTCCCGAAATAGAAGTAATGGAAGAGCCTATTGAGGAAGAGGCTGAGGAAGAAGGAATTGAAGAGAAGGATGAGGATGAGGGTAAGGTTCGTCCTCCCAGAGCTCCACGTGAACAGTCCGGTGGCGGCGGTGGCGGTGGCTCTGCCAGCCGTGGAGGTGCCGGATCTTCCGGTGCTCAGGATCAAAGAGGTGTAAGACCTGACAGTTTAAGACCGGACAAAACAATACCGGAAGAAGAACTTATACCTGTAGAGGGATATGTTAAGCCTACGGTTACGATATTGGATACTGATGCAAGAGTGTACCGTATTCTTATCGATGTTGATGTAAATGACCCGGCTCAAAGAATTGATAAATTGAGAAGGGTACAGTTTGAGTTTTACGAGCAACTTCCCGGAGGAAAGGAAAAACTCGCTTATAGAACATATACGTCTACGGGCGGAACAGTAACTGCGGGTAACGGTGGTATCAAACCCGATACGACCTATAGAATCAATTCATTCTTTACTTATCTTAATGAATATAACGAAAAAGTGACCGAACTGGTTACTTCAGATATATTTGTAACAACAGGACCACTTTCTTCGGTAGGAAATGTTGTATTTAAAGTTGGTGAAGAAAACGGCATCAAGTACATGGACATTCCGTATTATTACGACAGATACGCTGAAATTGTCAATGTTACTTATGATGCATC
>CAMPBP010000107.1 GCA_946639085.1 uncultured Lachnospiraceae bacterium | reverse complement strand
TATTTTGCGCGGTCAACTAACTTAGCTGCCTCTGCATATTTCTTTCCGTGCTTCATTTATAATATCCTCCTAATGTGGTTAACGCCTTGGCGTGACAATATGTCAACGGAAGTTTCCTTCCTCCCACTTGTGCTTGTTATTAGTCTGCTACAGTGATACCCATACTTCTTGCGGTACCTGCGATCATGCTCATTGCTGCTTCGATGCTTGCTGCGTTAAGATCTTTCATCTTGATCTCAGCGATCTCTTTAAGCTGAGCCTTTGTAACGGTAGCAACCTTTGTCTTGTTGGGTGCACCCGAACCTGACTTAATGTTGCAGGCTTTCTTTAACATAACTGCTGCAGGGGGAGTCTTAGTAACGAAACTAAAGCTTCTGTCTGCATAAACCGTGATGATAACGGGAACGATGGTATCGCCCATATCTGCGGTCTTAGCATTGAACTGCTTAGTAAATTCCACGATGTTTACACCGTGCTGACCGAGTGCAGGTCCGACCGGGGGAGCGGGTGTTGCTTTGCCGGCAGGGATCTGTAACTTAATATATCCTTCTACTTTCTTTGCCATAATGGCACCTCCTAAATAAATTGTGGTAAGGCGTACCGTTATCGGAAAGTTTCCGCGGTACTCCCACTTCAGAAACGTATATTAAAGGTTAAAACCTAAAATATCAAATTTAGTTCATAGCACGAACTTCAGCGAAACTGATCTCAACAGGCGTTTCGCGCCCGAAAAGTTCCACATTGATGGTAGCGGTCTGCTTGCCGTAGTCCATACGGGTTACGACACCCACTGTATCTTTCCATACACCTGCAACAACCGCAACTGTATCGCCTTCTTTGAAGTCTGCCGTAACGTTCTCCATACGTATGCCGAGTGATTTCATCTCGGCTTCGGTAAGCGGAACGGGCTTGCTTCCGGGACCGACAAATCCCGTAACGCCTCTCGTATTACGAACAACATACCATGTATCGTCGTTCATTACCATTTTAACGAGAACATATCCGGGGAAAAGCTTCTTCTGAGAAGTCTTTCTTACACCGTCCTTTACTTCAACAACATCGGTCAAAGGAACACGGACCTCTAAGATATCTTCTTCGAGATGGCGATTGGCAACAGTCTTTTCGATGTTTGCCTTTACCTTATTTTCATATCCGGAATAAGTATGTGCAACATACCATTTTGCTTCTGCCATGCTTCAATCTCCCTACTGTGTAATGAAATTAACGCCGTACTGGATAAGAAAATCAAATACGGTGATCAATCCACCGAGAACAACGGCAATAATGGATACCGCAACGGACTGCTTGAAGACCGACTCCTTTGAAGGCCAGATGATCTTCTTAAACTCTGCAGAAACGGTATTGAAAAAACCGGGTTTATTCTCTTTATTGGAATCAGCCATGATAATCTCCTTTACCGGTAAATTACTTGGTTTCTTTGTGTAAGGTGTGCTTCTTGCAGAATCTGCAATATTTCTTTGTTTCCATACGATCGGGATGGTTCTTCTTTTCCTTTGTCGTATTGTAGTTTCTCTGCTTGCACTCAGTACATGCCAATGTGATCTTGGTACGCATATATTCTACCTCCGAATAAAAATCAAAACGCAATAAAAAAAGAGTTCTAGACTCTCCGCTCGAATAATATATCACGGGTCTGTCAGTTTCGTCAACATATTTTTATATACTTTTTTAACTTCATACCTGAATTCCACTTCATGGTCGCCTTCGGGCACCAAAACGGCGGAAAAACCAAAGTCCGCTTTGACAATCTTTGTCTCGACGCCGTCAACGTATGCTGTGAAGCATTCATCGTAGGGAACCGAGAAGAACAAAAGGTTTTCACGCTCCATATGGGCGGTGGCGGTGAAGCCTCTTTTGCTCGTTTTAAAGTCGGTGCAGGCGTGCTCGCGCTTTTTATCGCACTCAAGGGCAAACTTGCTGCTGGTTACGGAGCGAAGGTTTTCTTCGGATGCGCCGGTCATGTATTGTCCATACTCGGCCGCATCTTCTTCACTTAATATAAGGAAGCGAAGAAGTCCTCTGTCGATGGCGCCGTCCTTTCCGCCGCCTTCTCTGAACTCTTCTTCAGTCACATATTCGTCAAAAGAAAAGCCCATGGGTATGTAGTGATTGTTCTCATAAATGTCAAAACCGTTGGACGAAGTCATGAGGGTGAACTTGCTTAAGTCCGCATCTTCCTCGATATGCCCGATGTGCTCGACGGAGGTTTCTTTCTCCACTATTAAATAACGTGTGGAAAAGAGAGTTCTCGCGCCGATCCTTGAAACCGTAAGGTGCGACGTAACTTTCCTGGAGAGCCCGATGCCTTCGTAAAAATCGATGATCGAAGGTGAGATCGTACTTATAAACGAAGTGTTGGTGGGCATGTTCCAGACCATCGGATAGTTGTAAACGTCCTGCTCGGTCTCGATCCTGTACCACTCTTCCGTTCTCGGGAACTCGACTTTATTTTTAAGGCACTGCTCGATAAAGGCGTTGGCTCTTTCTTTCTCAACGAGCATATCGCCCTCGGTAAACATGATTATGCATGTGGCAAAGCACGCCGCCGATACACTTATGACTATAGGCTTTATGCTTTTCGATTTCTTAAATACAAGGTATAGCAGTACAAAGAAACCTCCCGTCATGAGGACGGTGAACAAAAGCTCGGCTGCCAGCTGCTCGGGATTTTTCAATGCGCCGAGAGTTGTTAGCTCTCCTTCCTCCGTTTTTGCCGGCAAAACGGCGCATATCGCAAAGAACGCGATGAAGGCGGTCACAAAAATGTTTCCTTTTATAATAGGAAGAAGGTTTTCTTTTTCCCCGGGGATCGTTTCCAGAACGCGCACGCTTACAAGCGCCATTATGAGAACGGGCATGAAATACCATCTTGCGTAATACTCGGAATTGAGTGCCGAGAACAAAGCGTTCAGCCCCGGAATGAAAGCAAAAAGAAGGCTTACGCAAAGCACTCTCTTTGGCCACTTGTATTCAAATGAAATATCTTTTCCTTTATATATAATGAAATAAGCGATCACGCACGCGACAGAGATCATGGGAAGATATGCGCCCACGCCTGACACACGGCTGTAGGAAGTGTTGAACATCGAATTCAGTCCGGAAATGTCCGGAAGAAGGACAATGTTCTTTATTATTCCAAGGAGCATGACCGGTTCGTTGTACGCAACGAGATCCGCGCCCATAAGTACACTTTTAAGGCGGGAGTTGCCCATGGTGTAGTAGATCGCTGGGATAAGATACCAAAGGGAAAGTATGACGCCCGCACCGGAGCACCAAAGTGCACGCCACATCAATTTAAGCGGATTGAAGCGAGAGGTTTCTTTGTCCCATTTAAAATATCTACAGAAGAAATATATGCAGATAAATACGACTTCTCCCACAAAGAAATAGTAGTTGACCATCGCCATGAGCATAGTCATTAAAATGTAGGGGATCCTCTTCTTTTTCTCCATCAAAAGGTCGAAGCACAAAAGCCAGAGCGGGAAAAGTGCGCAAACGTCGTGGAAATGATTGTAGACCAGCACCGCGCCCGAATAGCCCGAAAATGCATATAAAAGAGCGCCCATAAAAGCGGCCTCTTCTGTCTTTGTGTGACGCTTAAGCCACAAAAACGAGGTAAGGGCCATAACGCCGTACTTAAGCGCATTTATCCAGGGAATAAGGTAAGGCACCCATTCCGACTTAAAGGGTACGGTAAGCCAAAAGAAGGGACTGCCCAGAATGTAGAAAGAATAACATCCGAGCACGCTTCCTCCAAGATCGGTGGACCAGTCGTAACAAAGGTTTCCGCTCCTTATAAGGTCGTGAAGGTGTATATAAAACGGGATCTGCTGGATATTGAAGTCTCCGTAGTAGATCCAGATGCCTTTTGTAAACATTATTGAAACGCCCACACAGGCACCGAACACCAAAAATGCTGTTATAAATGCTAAAAACGACTTTTTCATGTCGATAATTCTACATCATCCATTGGCGTTTTTCCACCCCTTGTGGTACTATATGCTTTATGAAAAGGATACTAAAATTTATACCCATGCTCGTCATGATGGGCGTGATCTTTTTCTTCTCGCAGATGCCGGGCGAAGAATCGGCTGCCGCCAGCGGAAAGATCTTCAACGAAGTCATGAAGATAGTCGAGCAGATCAATCAAACGGGACTTACACATTTATCTCCCGACAGGATACACTGGCTCATAAGAAAAGCAGCTCACTTTACCGAATATGCCGTATTCGGATGGTGCACGATATACGCATTGACCGATTTGTTCAAAAACAAATGGACGGCGTGCATCTTTTCGGAAGCGATCGTTTTTCTTTATGCCGTATCGGATGAGTTTCACCAGAATCTCATTCCCGGCCGTTACATGTCGGCGGGGGATGTGGGAATCGACTCAATGGGAGCATTGCTTGGCATATGGATGTTCGTTCTCTTCCATAAGAGCAAGAAACGCAAAAAGAAAAAAGCAGCTAAGGGGAACATATGAAACATTACGATTATCTCATAGTCGGCGCAGGACTGTTCGGAGCGGTATTCGCTCACGAAAAAATAAAGATCGGAAAGAGCTGTCTTGTGATCGACAAGCGTCCGCACATTGCGGGTAATATATACACGGAGAAAGAAAATGACATAAACGTCCACAAATACGGCGCGCACATCTTCCACACTTCCGACAAGGAAGTATGGGACTATGTTCAGCAGTTTACGGAGTTCAACAACTTCGTGAATTCGCCTGTGGCAGTCTACAAAGACGAACTTTACAATCTCCCCTTCAACATGAATACCTTCAGTAAGATGTGGGGACTTAAGACACCCGAAGAAGTTCGAAAAAAGATTGAAAGCCAGAAACTTGACTTAAACGGTCAAGAAGCCGAGAACCTTGAACAACAGGCGCTTTCTTTGGTGGGCCCCGACATCTACACCAAGCTTATCAAAGGATATACCGAAAAGCAGTGGGGACGTGACTGTAAAGACCTTCCCGCTTCGATCATCAAGCGTCTTCCGGTTCGATACACTTACGACAACAACTACTTTAACGATCGCTTCCAGGGCATTCCCGTGGACGGATATACCGTTATCGTTGAGAAGCTCCTTGAGGGCTCTGACGTTCGACTTGACACTTCCTACCAAGAGTTTAAGAACAGCGCAGCCGATGAAGGAATCTTTTGGGAGAAGCTTCTTTATACCGGAATGATCGACGAGTATTTCGACTACACCCTCGGTCACCTGGAATACAGGACGCTTAAGTTCGAGACCGAGTATCTCGAAAACGAAGACAACTACCAGGGAGTGGCAGTCGTTAACTATACGGAGCGCGAAATACCTTACACACGTATAATCGAGCACAAGCATTTTGAATTCAACAAGTGCAAGGGCACATACATCACCAGGGAGTATCCTTCGGAATGGACACCCGGCTCCGAGCCCTACTACCCGGTAAACAACGAGCGTAACAACGAGTTGTTCGCCAAATATAATGAACTTGCGCAAAAAGAAAAAGACGTCATCTTCG
>CAMPBP010000106.1 GCA_946639085.1 uncultured Lachnospiraceae bacterium | reverse complement strand
TTTTTGAAGCCGATATCGTGGGCGAGCGTCACTACAGGGTGGCAAGAGAAGTAAGAGAGTTGCTTCAAAAGTACAACGAACTTAAAGATATCATCGCGATACTCGGTGTTGACGAACTTGGTGAAGAAGACAAGGCTGTAGTCAACCGTGCAAGAAAAGTGCAGCGTTTTCTTTCTCAACCAATGCATGTTGCCGAGAAGTTTACCGGAATTGCCGGCAGATACGTTAAACTTGAGGACACCATCACAGGATTTGAAAGAATTCTTTCGGGTGAGTTTGATAAGACGCCCGAAGGTGCGTTCTTTAACGTAGGAACGATAGAAGAAGCCATTTCCAAGGCAAGGACACTTTAATGACAGAATTTAAACTTCGAATTTTGGAGGCTGAAGGGACGTTTTATGATGGCGGATGTCTGTCGATAATCGTACCGACCTCCGAAGGAGCATACGGCATACAGGCCAATCATGAGCACTTGATAGCCGCCGTTGTGCCCGGAGAAATTAAATATACCCTTCCCTCGGGAGACGAGATGTATGCCGCTATCACCGGTGGCTTCCTTAAGATGGAAGACAATGAACTGTTGATACTTACCGAGGCAGCGGAGCATCCCGACGAGATTGACGAAAAGCGCATGAGAGAAGAAGTTCGTCTTGCAGCCGAAGAGATCGAAAGCAAGCGAAGTATCGAAGAATACCGCATCGCTCAGGCTCGTATGGCTCGTGCCATCAACAGATTAAAGGTAAAGAACAAATTTAAACGTAAATAGACACCGTTGTTATGTAAACCCAGCTTCAATGAGAACAGGCTCAAATGACTAAAGACTCAAAAGCCGCAGGCACAAACAAGAGAATAAGGAGAAGTCCCGGAAAGTATAAGATGATCTTTCCACTTATTGTTATTCTTGCATTTATGATAACGATGGTCGTATATACTTCGAGGACATTGTATTCGGTTGCGGTATCGAATATCCGCGAAGTCGGTGAAGACAGACTTTCCAACGTATCCGCCGAACTTGAAAACTACCTCTATACGACAAAGAGCGTTTTGTGGGTTACCGCAGACACTGTGGACCACATGATAAGAAAGGGTTATTCCAATGCGGAGATAATCGCATATATAACCGAAGAGACAAAGAATCAGGCTGCCAAGTTTGATGAAAACTATACAGGCATTTACGGATATATAAATGCCGCATACATTGACGGAGTGGGTTGGGTTCCGCCGACAGGATACAGCGCCACCGAAAGAGATTGGTACCGTATCGCCATGGAAGCGGGCGGAGACGCGGCATTGGTGCCCCCTTACGTCGATGCGCAGACCGGAGCCGTTATAATTTCCATAAGCCGAATGTTACCAAACAGCGCCAACGTACTGTCAATGGACGTAACGTTGAACCGCATACAGAATATGATGATCGATCTTAAGGTAAAAGGAAAAGGTTACGGCTTCATAGTGGATGAAACCGGACTTATAATCGCCCACACAGATGTGAACAAAAGGGGATTTTACATGGATACCGATTCTGCGGGCGCGGATTTCCTTAAAGCCATTACCGAGGATGCATCCGGGTATTTCAATTACGAATACGAAGGCGAGAAGGACACCGTATTTGTGAACAAGGTAATGGATCAGTGGTATGTCGTGATCGTTGTAAGCGATAAGGAGCTGTATCGCGAAGAATCGACACAGATGCTTGTCACGATAGCCATCTGTCTTGTCATATTCCTGATGATCTCCGCATTTTATTATCTCGGATACTGCAACGAGCAGATATATGCTCACCGTGTTGAAGAGATGAAGATGGAAGAGCGTAAGCAGGAATATGAGACTAAGATGCTCATTCTTGAAAAAGATGCGGCCGACAAAGCCAATAAAGCGAAGAGTAACTTCCTTGCCAACATGTCTCACGAAATAAGAACGCCCATGAATGCCATCATAGGTATGGGTGAGATGATACTAAGAGAGACAAGAGAAGATAAGACAAGAAAGTATGCTTCCGACATTGAAAGTGCCGGTAAGACGCTTCTTTCGATCATAAACGACATTCTCGATCTAAGTAAGATCGAATCCGGTAAGATGGAACTTGTTCCCGTTGAGTACGAATTTGCTTCCGTCCTTAACGACACCGTCAACATGACGATGAACAAGGCCCAGGAAAAAGGTCTTACCTATAAGCTGACGACCGATCCGGGCATTCCTTCCGTCATGCTGGGCGATGAGATAAGAATCCGTCAGATCATTCTCAACATCGTAAACAACGCCATAAAGTACACGTCTAAAGGCGGCATCAGCATAGATTTTTCTTTTGACAAAGAAAAAAGTGAACTTAAATGCAGCGTAAAAGACGACGGAATCGGTATCAAAGCCGATGACCTGGACAAACTGTTTTCTTCGTTCCAAAGACTTGATGAGACAAGAAACCGTAACATCGAAGGAACGGGACTGGGGCTTGCCATTACAAAGCAGCTTACCGAAATGATGGGCGGCGGCATTGAAGTAGAGAGTGAATACGGAAAAGGCTCGACCTTTGTTACGAGAGTCGTTCAAAAGGTCATCGACGACACTCCCATCGGTGACTACACCGAGCACCTTGAAAAGGCAATGAAGGAGAAAGAACAATACGTTCCCAAACTCGTTGCACCAAGGGCTAAAGTTCTTATCGTCGACGATAACGAAATGAACCTTGAAGTAATTACCGAACTTATGGGTGCCACAAGGATGCAGATAACAACTTCGCTTTCGGGAAAAGATTGTATCGCACTTCTTGAAAAGTCCACATTCGACCTTATACTGCTCGACCAGATGATGCCCGGAATGTCCGGTATACAGACTCTTTCCATCATCCGCGAAAGACATCTTGCGGACGATACTCCGATAATCGCCCTCACGGCGGATGCCATCGTCGGTGCGAGAGATACGTACATAAAAGAAGGCTTCACCGATTATCTTTCAAAGCCCATCATGTACTCTGAACTTGAGGCGGCACTTAAGAAGAATATTGACGCAAAACTTATTCTCTCAAAAGAGGAACTTGAAGCTCTTCAGGCTGAAGAGGCCAAGAGAGAAAAAGAGGAGCGACCTGTCATTCTTGTTATCTCAGAGTCGCCCGACAAACTGAAAGAATTGAAAGAGACCATCAGTGATAAATTCAAAGGCGTATTTGTTCGTGACGAAGAAAGCGCCGAGAAGTATTTGAGAACGCACACCGTTGATTATGTTTTCAGGGCAGAGTAATACGTTAATTAAGGCACCTTTTTTGAGGTGCCTTTTTTCGATAAAAATATTTTGAAAAAGTGCTTTCTTTTTACTTTGAGATGTGATATGCTTTGATAGTTTTCCGCCTCAAAAATTGCAAAGCGGGACACGGTTAACATAATATCGAAGGGCAGGTGAGGTAATTGGGAAGAGATCTCAAAGGAAGCTTTTACGGAACCGACCAAAAAGCCGAGAATGAGAAGTATGCCGTAATCGTCAAAGTCGCGGCCGACAATGTTGAGAAGATGCGACAATCGGTAGCAAGTCTGCAGGCTGAGTTACACGAGTTGCAAGACATCTACGACGTGGACGAAAAAGAAGGCTTGGCTCAATGGTTCAACAAAGACGCGAGATTTTCCGAAGTCAGACAGGATTTGCTGCGTGCCGAAAGGGCAAAGAAAAAGCCGTATTTCGGGCGTATCGATATCGAGGATGACGAGAACGGGCGTCGAGAATCGCTCTATATCGGAAAAACGGCTGTGTGGGAAGATCCTACGATCCCCGAGGTTATCGATTGGCGAGCACCTATCGCATCGGTTTACTACGACCACGGACTTGGAAAGTGCAGATATACGGTACCTTTTCAGGGTAAATTCGAGGTCGATCTTTTACGGAAGCGTACATATGTCATCGAAAATGACGGTCTCAAAGAATATTACGATTCCGAAGTTGTTGCAAATGATGAACTGCTCACAAAATATCTTTCAAAGAGCAAACGAAATGTCTTAAGCGAGATCATCGCTACTATCCAGGAAGAACAAAATGAAATAATCAGAAAAAATCCTCACCACAATGTGCTGGTACAGGGAAGTGCGGGTTCGGGAAAAACCACCGTCGCAATGCACAGGATATCTTATATCCTCTATAACTACGACCGTGAATTCAAACCCGACGGCTTTTACATCGTGGGAAGCAACAAAGTGCTTTTAAACTACATCACCGGAGTTTTGCCCGATCTTGATGTTTACGGCATCCGGCAGATGACGATGGAGGAACTTTTTGTACGACTTCTTTACGAAGATTTCGATAACAAAAAGCACGGGGTAAAGCCCCGTGACAAAGAAGACAAGAGCGCTGCGTTCAAATCTTCAAGCGATTGGTTCTTACGTCTTTGTGATTTCCTTACGGAGTATGAAAAGACCCTTATTCCCATAAAGGATATAGTCATAGAAGAGACCGGCAGAAGGATCATGAAGGCCTCCGAGATAGAAAATGCCATGAAGCGTCTTAAAGACAAAGCGATCGTCGAAAAAGTCGAGAAACTAAACGACATACTCACAGTCAATCTTGAGAACGAACTTTACGGCAAATACTACTCCTACAACGTCGAAACACAGAAAAAACTGACTCTCAGGTACAAGAATTACTTTAAGAAATTCTATTTCAAAGGATCCGTATTTGATATCTATGAGGAATTTCTGCAAAAAGAAAACGGTTCGGTTTCTTTTGACCGTAAAGCAATAGATCTCTACGATCTTGCTTCACTTGCGTACATTTACAAAAGAATAAAAGAAACGGAAGTCATTCAGGAGGCAAGTCACGTTGTCATCGACGAGGCACAGGATTTCGGAATGACGGTCTACAGAGCCCTTAAGTATTGCATGAGCAAATGTACCTTCACCGTTATGGGCGACGTTGCGCAGAACATCAATCTGTCATGCGGCCTGGGTGATTGGGAAGAACTTAAAGAAGTCATGCTGCCCGAGCCTTACGACAGCTTCGATCTTTTAAGAAAGAGCTATCGAAATACGATAGAGATATCCAACTTCGCAACCGACATACTTAAACATGCCTCATTTCCCATATATCCGGTGGAACCGATAATAAGGCACGGTGAGAAGGTTGAATCGGCGATTGTTCATCAAGAAAATGAATTGATCGACAAGATTGCCGACAAAGTAAAGGATTTTAAGTCAAAAGGGTACGAGACCATTGCAATCATATGCAAGGACCGTAAAGAAAGCAAGAGATTTTACAAAAGCCTAAAAGACAAAATATCCGTAAAGATGTTTGAAGAAAGCGATGAAGAGTTCCTTTCGCAGGCGGTGGTCATTCCCATCGAATATTCAAAAGGTCTTGAGTTCGACGCCGTCATAGTTGCAAATGCGTCGAAAGAAAACTATCCGAAAGAAGACGGATACGCGAAACTTTTGTATGTTGCCGCAACGAGAGCGCTCCACGAACTCGCTGTGTTTGCTCTTAAGGATATGACCGGACTTATATCAGATCCCATACCCGAAGACAGACAAAATTACGTGTTCCCCAAGGATACATTCCATAAGAAAGCCTATGTATTTGAAGAAGAATTCAAAACAAAGGAAGAACT
>CAMPBP010000105.1 GCA_946639085.1 uncultured Lachnospiraceae bacterium | reverse complement strand
AAACGGCGAGTATCACGGCCTTTATGCCCTCGGTTTTCCGGTGGACGAAAAGCAGCTTGGTCTTTCCGGCGATTGTGCCAAGGAAGCGCTTTACAAAAAGAAGACATGGGACAGTGAAGATACGCTTGAAGTAAGCCAATGGGGCATTTTGCCGGGCTATGAAGCAAAGACCGACAACAAGTATGTGCAGGCGGGTTACGAAGGAGAATTCGGTTACTACGAAGACAAAAAAGGCAACGAAGTCTACGATCTTTCAGAATATGCCCTTTTGTACGAGCATTACCTTTACCTTGCCCGTAACTGCGGCGACTCCGAGTCCCTTCTTAAGTGCGTCGACCTTGACAACCTTATAGATATCAACATTTTCTTCAATCTCATTCAGGGCGAAGACAATGTGGAGGGGCACCTTTTCAAAAATGAGTTCATAGCTGTAAAACGGGACAAAGAAAACGGTATCAAAATCCTTTATGCTCCGTGGGATATGGACATTTCCTGGGGCAACAAGTGGGTTGATGACGGAGACAGAAATTTCACCGAATCTCATTATTATTTGCCGGAAGACAATTTCACCGGCGAGTTTGGTTATTACGAAGAGATACTTATAAACAACGATACGGACCTGCTTGAAAAGACAGCCGAAAAGTACGCACAGCTAAGAAGTGACAAGTGGTCTTTGGAGAACATCGACAAGATGCTCGATTCCTATGAAGCGGACATCTTCGGTTCGGGCGCGTTCATAAGAGACAAAGAGCGCTGGCCGGAAGGTATTTATACCGACGAAGGAAATCTTGAAGCATTTAAGGAATACGTTCATGCAAGAATTGAATATCTTGACGGTTATTACGGCAGGCTTGGCGCTGACAAAGAAAAGTCGCTCTATGTAAGGCGCCTTTCCAAATACGAACCCCTCGATGAAAGCCCGATACTCCTTGAGATCGCCGATCCTTCGGTGCTTGAGGATGAAGATCTTGCAGACCTTTTGACTTACGTCGGAATGGATGTAAACATGTTCAAAAACGGAGCGGTATGTGCTGTCGGATCTGCAAAAGACGGATACGAATACTTTGATTCATTTGTGACTTCGACCGGAGAAATAAAGACGAAAGTCGGCAACCTTACACTAAGAAAAGTGGAAGGATACGAATATTTCCTTGAAGACGAATATACGGTATTTCTGGGAGAAAACGAGGGCTACGTAAGGCGCGAACAGCCCACGGAAGCCGTAGTCTTTTCAGTCTGCCCTCAAAACAGAATGCTTGACGTGTTAAACCTTCACAAGCATTACGACCCGGTGGTAAAAACCGAAACATTTACCGACGAAACTCTCAAAAAGTTGCTCAATAAATACGGATACTGAAACTTGAAAGCATATAGGGCGTATGCTATACTCACGCTATGGTCATAACAAGTGTTAAATTCCTTATATTTGTTGCAATCAGCCTGATTGTCTATTTCAAATTACCCACAAAATTTCAGTGGGTTTTACTTTTGGCAGACAGTCTTTTTTTCTATTTCATAAATACGAGAACCGTAACCTTTCTCTATCTCATTGTCGCCGTGCTTGTCACCTACGGCGCCGCACTTTCCTTTGAAAAGATCCAAAACGGTACAAAGAAAAAACTCATACTCATTTTCGCCATCCTTGTAAACGCGGGAATTCTTGCCGTCTTAAAGTATACGAATCTTCTGGTGGGAACCGTTAACTTCTTTACGAAAGAAGAGACGCTTAAGACTGTTCATTGGATAGCACCTCTTGCGATAAGCTTTTATACGCTCCAACTTTTGTCCTACTTGTGCGACTGTTACTGGGGGGCGTTGAAACCGGAGAAAAATCCGCTGAAACTCCTTCTTTTTACCATGTATTTTCCTCTCATGGTCTCGGGACCCATAAGCAGATACAGAGACCTGGGAAAGAAACTTTTTGAAGAGCACAGATTCGACTATGACCGCATAACGGCGGGTCTTAGGCGTTTTGCATGGGGTATGGCCAAGAAGGTTGTTGTGGCCGACAGACTTTCCATCCCCATAGATCACATGTTTCACAATCCCGACCTCTATAAAGGAGCATGGGTATGGCTTGCGGTGCTTTCCTATTCGATGCAGCTTTACTTCGACTTCTCGGGTTGCATGGACATGATAATGGGTATTTCGGAGTGCTTCGGAATCACGCTTGTCGAGAACTTCAAAGCTCCCTTCTTTTCTTCGACGCTCAAGGAGTTCTGGCAAAGATGGCACGCTACCCTGGGCTTGTGGCTTAACGACTACATTCTCTATCCTTTGATGAAGACAAAGCCTTTGACAAAGCTTACCGCAAAGTGCAAGGAACGTTTCGGAAAGAGCGGAAGAAAATACGCAAGCTATCCGGCACTTTTCGTGCTTTGGAGCGCTATGGGACTTTGGCACGGCGATTCCTGGAAATACATATGCGGCGAAGGCTGGTGGTATTTCCTTGTTATAATCATCGGAATGACTTTTGAAGATGTGTTTACGAAGTGGAAGAAAGCACTTCATATCAAAAACGATCATCCCATGTGGAGACTTTTTCAGATGGCGCGCACTTACGTTTTCTTCAGCATCGGTATGCTTTTCTTCAGAGCCGATTCCCTTCCCGTTTCGCTTATGCTGGTTAAAAACAGCTTTACGCCTGCGGACAACTACGCGGCTTTCGTAAGCCTTCGAAGTGACGGCCCCTGGGAAGAGTTCGGAACATACATCGGACTTTTGACGGTGGTGGTATTCATCGCCCTTCAGACCGTTGTGGACTATCGGATATATCACAAGCTTCCCGTACAGGAGCTTGTTACAAAGAAACCTCTCGTCGTAAGATGGGTTTTATATATTGCGCTTGTATTCGTGATAGCTGCTCTGGGAGCTTACGGGCAGTCATCATTTATCTATTTCGGATTTTAAACGGGAGAGACACTTATCTTGAAGAAGCTGTTCTTAAAATGCTTACTGCTGGCGGCAGTGCTTTACATACCGGTTGTCGGGATGAATATAGTGGCTGATTCGGCTAATCTCTTTCGCGGTAAGATGGTAAAAGAGATGGGCGAGCTTTTGAGCGCCGGAAACATCGTAAACAGCCCCGGAGATTTTGACGAAGGCGACCTTCAGAAGATCATGATCTCTTCGGACGCATACGATTACGATACGGTGGTCATCGGTTCAAGCTCCGTGCTATACGTTCCCTGGGAGGAAGGTACATATGTTGCCGGTCTTTCGGGCTCTTACTTAAAAGATATGATCGCGGTCATAGGAATACTTGAAAGCGAGAACAAACTTCCGAAGAAGATCATCATCGGAATGGACCCCTGGAACCTTAAAGAAGACAGCGGAGAGGGAAGACATACTTCCATCGCAAAGTATGCCGATTACGAGCTTTCCGTGATGAAAGGCGAACCTGCAAAAACGAGCGAAAAATACTTAAAGTCGTCCGATCTGGGCAACCTGCTTGAAAAGGGAGGAGAACTTTTTTCTTTCTCCTATTTCCAGTCATCACTTAAACTTATAATGAGGACGGGCATAAAAGGCATACCCTCCCTTGTGAAAAAGGAAGTGGTTACCTTAAGCGAAGAAGAAGCACTTTCGGTTCCGGCACTTTACCCGAATTTAAGACGTTCCGAAGTTAATTTCGAATCGGAATATGAGATGGACAACGAAGCGTATTACTATGTTGCCGAGCATTCGATAATGTATCTCGGGGACAGATTCGACGATATATCAAAAGACAATGTGGAACTGTTCGACCTTATGCTTAAGGGCTTAAAAGATAAAGGCATCGAGGTTGAGATATATGTCAGTGCGATGTATCCTGTATTATATGATTTCATTGAAGAGACCGGCGATTACGACGGCGTGATAAAGACGGAAGAGACCATAAGAGAGCTGGCTTTGAAATACGGCTTTAAAGTTTGCGGCTCCTTTGATCCCGACGCTCTGGGCTTTTCGAAAGAAGACTTTTCGGACGTGTTCCATCTCACTCCCGACAGCGGACTTAAAAACTATTACATCGTTTTGGAGTAATAAAGAAAATGACTTTTCTTGAGAAGATAAGACAAAACGCAAAAAACGATCCCAAAAGGATCGTATACAGGCTTGAGAGCAAAAGTGAACAAAACGGGAAAACCTCTCTTACATGGGGAGAACTGGAAACACTTTCGGACAATCTTTCGACCTGGCTTAACACCAATTTGAAGACAGATCTTCCCGTTGTGGTATACGGTCATAAAACGCCCTGGATGCTGGTTTGCTTCATGGCATGCGCAAAAGCGAAGAGAGCATATTGTCCGGTGGATCTTTCGGTTCCCAGAGAACGAGTGCTTGGAATACTCGATTCCTTAAAACCCGAGATGATACTTGCTCCCGAAGAGGATTGCGAGCTTTTTGACAATGCAAAATGTCTTGATATAAAAGCAATAGAACAGTATGCGGCCGTTGCCGCCCCTCCCGCTGATCTTTCGGTCCTTACCGACCCGGAAGATCTCGTATATCTTATCTATACCTCCGGAAGCACCGGAACTCCCAAGGGAGTGCAGATAACAAGGGGCTGCCTTGACAACTTCATTAAGTGGGGAATGACACTGGGAAGCGGTATCAAAGAAAACGAACACCCCGTGTTTATGAATCAGGCACCTTTTTCTTTTGACCTCTCTGTCATGGACCTTTACCTTTGTCTTTACAGTGGAGGAACACTCATTGCAATAGCAAAAGACCTTCAGGCCGATATGAAACTTCTTTTTGAGGCATTTAAGAGATCGGGCATCAACGTGTGGGTTTCCACACCCTCCTTTGCAAACATCTGCCTTTCGGATCCGAAGTTTAATGATGAGCTTATGCCTGATGCAGAGAAGTTTTTGTTCTGCGGCGAGACGCTCCCCAATCACACAGTGACCAAACTTCACGCGGCGTTTAAGAACGCTGAGGTTGTAAATACATACGGTCCCACGGAATCCACCGTTGCCGTTACGGGCATAACCGTAACCAAAGAGGTAAACGAAAAATACGAACCCCTTCCCGTGGGAGCACCCAAAGCCGGAACGATCATAAGGATTTGTTCTGAGGAGGGGAAAATACTTCCCGACGGCGAATACGGTGAGATAGTGATAGTCGGAGACACTGTTAGCCCCGGATATCGAAACAACGAAGAACAGACGAAAAAGGCCTTCTTCCTTACGGAAGAGAAGGGCGAAACGATGCGTGCATACCGCACAGGCGACAAAGGCTGCATGCGTGACGGACAGCTCTTTTATGCGGGCAGGATCGATCTTCAGATAAAGCTTCACGGCTTCAGGATCGAGCTTGAAGACATCGAAAATAACTTGATGAAACTTGAAGGCGTTGAACGTGCGGCGGTAATCCCCAACTACCGTGACGGGGAAGTAAGAAACATCACCGCCTGCATCATGCCCACCGCCATGCCCGAGGATTCTTTCAAGGCAGGCGTTAAACTCAGGGAGGAAGCAAAGAAATATCTTCCCGAATACATGATCCCCAAAAAGATCATCTTTAAAGAAACGCTTCCCGTTACAAACAACGGAAAGACGGATCGCAAAGCTTTGGCAGCAATGCTTGAAAAGCACTGAGGTGACAAACTATAAACAGTCAAGAGTTTTTTGAAGATTTTTTTGATTTGTAA
>CAMPBP010000104.1 GCA_946639085.1 uncultured Lachnospiraceae bacterium | reverse complement strand
CATTAAGACCGTTTATCTGGAACGTTACGTTCTTGATTCCCGCTTCATCTCCTTCCAGCATATCAAGTTCGTCTACGCTGAATCCCTTGTGATCTGCCCATTTAAGATACATTCTGTAAAGCATCTGACACCAGTCGCAAGACTCGGTTCCGCCGGCTCCTGCGTTAAGACGCATTATGGCGTTACACTTATCGTACTCACCGGTAAGAAGATTTGAGATCCTCAGTTCCTCGAATTTGGCAACAAAATCATCGGCTTCCGCTTTGACTTCATCGGGATAGGACGGATCGGTTTCTTCCTCCCCCATTTCAATAAGGGTCAGAATATCTTCCATCTGTGTCTTTAAGCCTTCATACGTCTCCTTAAGTCCCTTTAAGTCCTTAAGTTCCTTCATGAGCTTGTTCGAGCGGTCGGGATTGTCCCAAAAGCCCGGAGCTTCCATCTCCATCTCAAGCTCTTCGATGCGCTTTTCCTTGGCTTCTATGCCCAGAGAATCGTGCATCTCTTTTAAAGGCTCTTCGTATGTAAGTATCTCGTTTTTGATGTTATCAAGTATTAACATACATCTCCTAAAAAACAGGCGGGTGATTGGCCCGCCGTTTTTAATTTGCTAAGTGTTGATTGTTCTTTATGCTTTTCTGCCGCAGCACTGTTTGTATTTCTTGCCCGATCCGCAAGGACAGGGATCGTTGGGATATATCTTGGTATCAACGCGCTTCGTGGGCTCTTTTGTAAGAGTGTCGTCCTTGTTGGTACCCGTAACCTTGGCTGCCTGTTCACGTTCGATGGAATTGCCCACATGTACACGGGTGATCATCATGACAGTCTGCTCTTTGATGCTCTCAGTCATATCCTCGAACATATCATAAGCCGCACTTTTGTATTCCTGAACGGGATCTTTCTGCGCGTATGCCACAAGTCCGATACCGTCTCTTAACTGCATCATGTCGTCGATGTGAACCATCCACTTCGTATCGATCGCCTTAAGCAGGATGATACGCTCGATCTCACGCATGATCTCGGTCTGTGCGAACTCTGCTTCTTTAGCCTCGTAGAACTTGACCGCCTCTTCCTTTAACTGCTGTAAGAGTTCGTTCTTCTTGTGCGCTTTAACGCGTTCGGGTCCGATGGGCTCCAAGGGTATTAAGGGAAGAAGAAGCTGATTCAACTCAGCGTAGTTCCACTCATCGGGTTTCTGATCCTCGCCGATGACCTGATCAACCGATTTCTCGGTGATGTCGGTGATCATCTTATAGATTACGTCACGCATGCTCTCGCCTTCAAGAACACGTTTACGCTCGGCGTAAATGATCTCACGCTGCTCGTTCATGACCTGATCGTACTCAAGAAGTCTCTTTCTTGTTTCAAAGTTTCGAGACTCGATCTTCTTTTGTGCCTTTTCGATTGCCTTGGAGATCATGGAATGCTGAATCTCCTGTCCGTGCTCAAGTCCGAGATTCTGGAAAATGGACTTTGTACGCTCGGAACCGAACAATCTCATAAGATCGTCTTCAAGCGAAATATAGAACTTGGAAACACCGGGATCTCCCTGACGTCCCGAACGTCCTCTCAACTGATTGTCGATACGTCTTGATTCGTGACGTTCCGTACCTATAACCTTAAGACCGCCGGCTGCTCTTGCCTCGTCGTCAAGCTTGATATCGGTACCACGACCTGCCATGTTGGTAGCGATGGTTACTGCGCCGTGCTGTCCGGCCTGAGCAACGATCTCGGCTTCCATCTCATGGAACTTCGCATTAAGGACTGTGTGAGGTATACCTTTCTTCTTAAGTATACGGCTAAGCTCCTCCGAAGCATCGATGGTGATGGTGCCCACAAGAATAGGCTGTCCTTTTGCATGTGTTTCGCATATATCGTTAACTATCGCTTCAAGTTTTTCTTCTCTTGTAACATATACGGCATCGTCAAGATCGATTCTCGCGATGGGCTTGTTTGTGGGAACTTCCACAACGTCCATGCCGTAAATATCTCTGAATTCCTGCTCTTCGGTAAGTGCGGTACCGGTCATGCCGGCCTTTCTTTCGTACTTATTGAAGAAGTTCTGGAATGTAATGGTTGCAAGTGTCTTGCTCTCACGCTTAATGTCAACGTGCTCTTTGGCTTCGATTGCCTGATGAAGACCGTCGGAATAACGACGTCCCGGCATGATACGTCCGGTAAACTCATCGATGATGACAACCTGACCGTCCTGCACGATGTAATCTTTATCTCTGCACATAAGGTTGTTGGCCTTCAATGCGGTGATGATCGCGTGCTGGATATCAACGTTTTCGGGATCTGCAAGGTTGGTGATGTGGAAGAAGCTTTCAGACTCCTTGACACCTCTCTCGGTAAGGGTGATGACCTTGTCCTTCTCGTTTACGATGAAGTCACCGGTCTCCTCTTTGACGTTACCCATGATAAGGTCCATCTTGCTGATGTCTTCGATGTCGTCGCCTCTGTGAAGCTGTTTTGCAAGCATATCCGCCATAGCGTATATACTTGTGGACTTTGTTCCCTGACCGGAAATGATAAGGGGTGTTCTTGCTTCGTCTATGAGGATCGAGTCAACCTCGTCGATGATGGCATAATGAAGTTCTCTCAAAACGAGATCCTTTTCATAAATAGCCATGTTATCACGAAGGTAATCAAATCCCAGTTCGTTGTTGGTAACGTATGTGATGTCGCAAGCGTAAGCTTCTTTCTTTTCCGCCGTTGTCATGGCGTTTAAAGAAACACCTACCGTAAGGCCGAGGAATCTGTGAACCTCGCCCATCCATTCGGCGTCACGCTTTGCAAGATATTCGTTTACCGTTACGACATGAACGCCGTGACCTGTAAGCGCGTTAAGGTATACGGGTAAGATATCGGTCTGAGTCTTACCTTCACCTGTTTTCATCTCGGCGATTCTGCACTGATGAAGAATGATACCGCCGATGATCTGTACTCTGTAGTGTTCGGTTCCTATAACACGTCTTGTGGCCTCTCTGGCAACCGCGAAAGCTTCGGGAAGCAGATCGTCAAGCTTTGCTCCGTCTGCGAGACGCTTTTTAAACTCAGGCGTTTTAGCCTGAAGTTCGGCGTCGCTTAAAGCCATCATCTCGGGACGCATCTTCTCGATCTTGTCCACAAGAGGCATAATGCGCTTTATTTCGCGTTCACTGTGTGTTCCGAATACTGAATCAATAATCTTCATAAAATCTAATTAATACTCCATAGCCTTTTCTTCGCCCGTCATTACTCTTAAACCGCCCTGGCAGAGAGCCAAAAGCTCGTCTTCGCCGGGATATACGGTAACGGGAGCGATCCATTCAACCTTCTCTTTAAGGGCGTCGCATGTGGTCTTGCCGTATGCGATACCGCCTGTAAGAATGATCTGATCGACTTTTCCGCCCAGTACGGTGGACATGGCTCCGATATCCTTTGCTACCTGATAGTGGAAAGAAGCAAATACGGCTTTTGCGGTTTCATCGCCTTCTTTAGCCTTTGCTTCAACGATTCTTGCGTCGTTGGTGTTAAGGTATGCGTTGAATCCGCCGTTACCTACGAGTTTCTTGTAAACTTCCTTCTCGGAATATTTGCCTGAAAAGCAAAGTTTTACAAGATCGCCTGCGGGAACGCCGCCGGCACGTTCGGGTGAATAAGCACCTTCTCCGTCAAGAGCGTTGTTAACGTCAACGATCTTACCGTTCTTGTGAGCACCTACGGAAACACCGCCGCCCATGTGAACTACGATAAGGTTGAGATCTTCATATCTCTTGCCAACTTCTTTTGCATATCTCTTTGCAACCGCCTTCTGGTTAAGCGCGTGGAATACGCTTCTTCTGGGAAGTTCCGGAACACCCGAAAGTCTTGCAACGTCCGCAAGTTCGTCAACTACTACGGGGTCAACGATGTATGAAGGGATTCCGAGAGAATCACCGATCTCTTTTGCAAGTATTCCGCCGAGGTTCGATGCATGCTGTCCCTGCTTTCCGACGATAAGGTCCTCAAGCAAAGCGTTGGATACCGCATATGTACCGCCGGGAATGGGCTTTAACATACCGCCGCGGCCTACGATGAAACTTAAGCTCTTAAGGTCGAAATTCTTCTCCTTAAGGATGTTTAAGATAACTTCTTTTCTGAAATCTTTCTGTTCAAAGATCGAACCGTACTGTGCAATCTCTTCTGTTGTATGACGAAGTGTCTCTTCGAAAAGTAAAGTCTCGTCTTCAAAAACACCTATCTTGGTGGAAGTTGAACCGGGATTGATGATCAAACTTTTATATGACATATTGGCCTCCTGATTATCTGTTCTTCATGGCTTCAGCCACAACCGAAGCAAGTGCGATGGAATTTAACTTAACGTCCATGGAATCGGAACGGGAAGTAAGGATAACGGGTGCCTGAGTACCTGTTAAGATGTTACCGTTCTTGCAGTCTACCATATGAACTATTGCCTTATATACAAGGTTTCCTGCGTGAATGTCGGGGAATAAGAGAATGTCTGCGTCTCCGGCAACTCTTCTGTTAAGTGCGCCCTTTTCTTCTGCTGCTTCTTTGTACAAAGCTATATCCATTGAAAGAGGTCCGTCCACTATACAGCCGGTGATCTCACCGTTAATGTTCATCTCGGTAAGCTTTGCGGACTCAACGCAAACGGGCATCTTCTCGTTAACGGTCTCAAGAGCCGCAAGACATGCTACCTTGGGATTCTCAACGCCGCAAGCGTTGGCAACTTCTACAGTGTAGTCGATCATGCACTTCTTATCCTCAAGTGTGGGATAAGGGATAAATGCAACGTCGGTAAGGAACAAAAGTCTGTCAAAGCCGGGAATCTCAAATACGCAAACGTGAGAAAGCGGCTTTCCGGTACGAAGACCAACTTCTTTGTTAAGTACGCTCTTTAAGAAAGTACCGGTAGGAAGAAGCCCTTTCATATACATATCGGCCTCTCCGTCGTGTACGAGCTTAACAGCCTTAAGTGAAGCTTCAACAACATCCTTTTCATCTATGATGCGATACTGTGACATATCCATCGAAAGTTCTGCGCCGATCTTCTTGATCTCGTCCGCATCACCTACAAGGATAGACTCTGCGATTCCGCGTTCTTTTGCTGCCTTAACAGCCTCCAAAACTGCCTTGTCCTGTGCCACCGCTACCGCAAGTTTCTTCATGGGAAAAGCGGTTACTTTCTCCATGATAGCATCAAAATTCTTACTCATTACTGCCTCCTTATATGAACGGGTCTCACCCGTAAACGTCATTCTTTAAAATAGTAACACTTATACGATTTAATGTCCATAAACAGGGTATAAATTTATGAAAAACAGAAAATGAACCAGGGGGACGGTGGTGTTGGTTCATTTTTTGAACCAACACCACCGTCCCCCTGGTTCATTTTTGCGGCAATAAAAAAGAAGGGCTTTTTCAAGCCCTTCTTAGATTTTTACTATCTTAATGCCTTTAACTTTTCGGCCTTCATTGTCATGCCTTCAACAAGGAGCTGTACTTCCTCAACGATGATCTCGTTGTTTTCGGTAGCTTCACAGGTGTTGTTGGAGTGAGCGGATACCTCTTCGGTAATGGCCGAAATCGTCTGAACGCTTTCAACTATCTCTTCGTTTGCGGACGCAAGCTTGCCGACTATTTCGGAAAGATTGGTCGAGTTTTCTCTTATGGAGCGTA
>CAMPBP010000103.1 GCA_946639085.1 uncultured Lachnospiraceae bacterium | reverse complement strand
GTGGTCCTTGCGGGGATCATCCTCTCATGGTCCGTTGTTATTGCGCTTTTTTGTGTAATGCCTCTGTATCATAAAAACGGCTATACACTGATCTCCACGTTAAAATACAAAGTGGTCATGAAGACCGGCTTTTATGCGCTCATAGCCGCGTCGGCAGTTTTTCTTTTTAAGCTATTCGATTGTATTATCGATAAGAAATTCTATTTATATATAAAAAAGGCAAAAGAAACCGATCTTTTCGTGTTGACCTTTATCTTTTTTGGGATAATATCCAATTCATGCTGCGACCTGCAGGCCGATCTTACCAATCCCGAAGTTCCCTGGTTTAAGGAAGGCTCGTTTTACGGACAAAAGGGCTGGTATCTGGGACTTGCCTCATATCTTGTTTTCTTTTTGTTCTATCTGATCCTTTCAAGGTGCGTGACATTTTCGAAATATCTGTTCATTCCCGTCATTGCCGTTGCGTTCTTTACCTTCTGGTGGGGATTAAATAACGTCTACACACTCGTACCGAGAGTAACTATCCCCCTTCCCCCCGCACTGGGTCCAAAGGGTATGTATCTGTCGAATATCCATTTTTCCCTTGATATGAAATTTGACTACACAACCGGCGGCGGATTTATCTCAAGTATGGGAAACATCAACTGGTTTTGCGGTTATACAAGTGTGGTCGCTCCCATTATATGGGGCCTGTACACAGATGCGAAAAAGACATGGGAAAAAGTGACATTGGTGGTCTGCGCTTTTGTTTCTTTCTACATGATCATCGTAAACGGCTCCGACTCGGGACTTTTCGCCCTTGTGGTAACAATGATCGCACTTCTTTGTTATGCAATGGGGGACAAAGAAAAGTTACTTAATGACCTGGAGATCATGGCTGTCATGTTTACTGCCGGCACCATGGTGGGCTTTGTCGATAAGACCAATAAGATTCCCAGAATGTATCGTATCTCGGTACTCGAAAAAGCATACGGACTTCCGTCACTTGTGATGTTACTTATGGCGATCGCCGTTTATGTATTCATAAAGATGAGAAAAAAGGAATATAACGTTAAAGCGGCTGTTAAAGTTCGAAACGGAATTCTTATCGGACTGGGCATATTGTTTATCACATACGTGATACTTTTGATCGTCAATACCGTTAACGGGGGAAAAGTACCGATAGTGGGGACAAGACCGGAGTTTGTATTCTCGGACTCATGGGGAAGCAGCAGAGGTATCACATGGAAGACGGGACTTAAAGGTTTTTCGCTTCTTTCTTTGTGGCATAAACTCATAGGTTCAGGCCCCGATATGTTCTACTACTCGCTTTTGCAGATCCAAAACGAAGAGCTTCAGAAAATGGTCTCCTATTTTGGTGGACAAAGACTTACCAACGCTCACAGCGAGTGGATAACTTTACTTGTGAACAACGGTATATTGGGACTTTCCGCTTTTATCGCAATGACCGTTACCGGTATCAAAAAGTGCTTAACTTATGCAAAAGACCGGCCGGGACTTTTGTGCGTGGCCCTTTCTTTGATATCCTATACCGCCAACAACATGTTCAGTTTTGAGACGATGATGAACACACCGCTTTTCTTTGCCATGCTTGGTATCGGCATGGCGGCTTTAAAAGAGGATGAAAAACCTCTCTTTGTCACAGGGCAAAAAGAAGGGGGCAAAAAGAAGCGAAAAGCTCACAAACATTGACAAAACAAGGCACAGAGAATACAATTCAAAAAGACTAAAAAAGCGAAAAAACGCTTGGAGGAATAAAAATGGCAGACAACAAAAAGATGGTGGAAGCGATCACTTCCATGGATGAGGATTTCGCACAATGGTATACCGACATCTGCATGAAAGCGGATCTTTGCGATTATACCAGCGTTAAAGGATGTATGGTATTCAAGCCCGCAGGATATGCGATCTGGGAACTCATCCAGAAACAGATGGACGAAAGATTTAAGGCAACGGGAGTTGAGAACGTTTATCTTCCCATGTTCATCCCCGAAAGCTTACTTGAAAAAGAAAAAGACCACGTTGAAGGATTTGCTCCGGAAGTAGCCTGGGTAACACAGGGCGGACTTCAGCCCCTTACCGAGAAGATGTGTGTACGTCCCACTTCCGAGACTCTTTTCTGTGATTTCTATAAAAACGAAGTTCACTCCTACAGAGATCTTCCCAAGGTTTACAATCAGTGGTGCTCCGTAGTCAGATGGGAAAAAGAAACAAGACCTTTCTTAAGATCAAGAGAGTTCTTGTGGCAGGAAGGACATACTATCCATGCCACAGCTGAGGAAGCAGAAGAAAGAACGATCCAGATGCTCAACCTTTATGCGGATTTCTGTGAAGAAGTTCTTGCCATTCCCGTAGTTAAAGGACGTAAGACCGACAAAGAAAAGTTTGCCGGCGCGGAAGCTACTTATACCATAGAAGCACTTATGCACGACGGAAAAGCACTTCAGTCAGGAACGAGCCACAACTTCGGTGACGGCTTTGCTCGTGCTTTCGACATTCAGTTTACCGATAAAGACAATACATTAAAGTACGGACATCAGACTTCATGGGGAACCACCACCAGACTTATCGGTGCGATCATAATGGTTCACGGTGACGATTCGGGACTTAAACTTCCTCCCCTCGTTGCACCCACTCAGGTCATGATCGTTCCCATTCAGCAGAAGAAAGAAGGCGTTCTCGACAAGGCATACGCTATCCGCGACGAACTTAAGAAGGGCGGCTTCAGAGTAAAAGTTGACGATTCCGACAAGAGTCCCGGATGGAAATTCTCCGAGTGCGAGATGCGCGGCGTTCCTCTTCGTATCGAGATCGGACCCAGAGATATCGAAGAAGGTAAGGCAATTCTGGTTCGTCGTGATACAGGCGAGAAGTTTGAGTGTGCCATCGATGCTTTGGAAGCAAAGATCAAAGAACTCATCCCCGCTATCCAGAAGGATATGCTTGAGGCTGCAAGAACGAGAAGAGATTCTCAGACTTATATTGCAAAGAACTGGGAAGAGTTTAAGAACACTTTCGCAGAGCATACCGGATTTGTTAAAGCTATGTGGTGCGGAGATCGTGCCTGTGAAGACAAGATAAAAGAAGAACTCGCGGTAACGAGCCGTTGCATGCCTTTTAATCAGGAAACCATCGCAGACACCTGCGTATGTTGCGGAAAGCCCGCAAAGAAGATGGTTTACTGGGGCAAGGCATATTAATAGTTTAGTATATCGGAGGATCCATTATGAACGTATTGGTAATAAACTGCGGCAGTTCGTCGCTTAAATATCAGTTTATCAATTCAGATACAGAGGAAGTACTTGCAAAAGGCTTATGTGAAAGGATCGGTATAGACGGAAGCCAGATCACATATCAGCCTAAAGACGGCGACAAGGAAGTAACGGTAACTCCCATGCCCGACCATACGGTAGCGGTTCAGCTTGTCATTGACATGCTCACCAACGATAAGACCGGTGTTGTTAAGTCACTTTCCGATATCGATGCCGTAGGACACAGAATAGTTCACGGCGGCGAGAAGTTTGCTTCAAGCGTTGTGATCGACGACGAAGTGGTTAAGGCAATTGAGGAGTGCAACGATCTTGCTCCCCTTCACAATCCCGCAAACCTTATCGGTATCAACGCATGCAAGAAGCTTATGCCCAATGTTCCGATGGTAGCAGTATTCGATACCGCATTCCATCAGACCATGCCTCCGAAAGCATACCTTTACGGTATCCCTTATGAGTATTATGAGAAGTTTAAGGTTCGTCGTTACGGATTCCACGGTACGAGCCACGACTTTGTTTCAACAGAAGCCGCAAAGTTTCTCGGAAAAGACAGAAAAGATTTAAAGATCATCGTTTGTCACTTAGGTAACGGCGCATCGATAACCGCTGTTGATAAAGGAAAGTCGGTAGATACATCAATGGGACTTACACCTCTTGACGGTCTGATCATGGGAACCAGATCCGGAAGTATAGATCCTGCGATCGTTACTTTCCTTGCCGGAAAGCTTCACACCGATGCCGACGGAGTGCTTGAGATATTAAACAAGAAGTCCGGTGTATACGGTCTTTCAAAAGTATCCAGCGACTTCAGAGATCTTGAGAAAGCTTACAACGAAGGCAACGAACTTGCAAAGGTTACACTTGAGACATATTCATATCACGTAGCCAAGTTCATCGGTTCATACGTGGCTGCCATGAACGGTGTCGATGTTATCGTTTATACCGCAGGTGTGGGCGAGAACACTTCTCTCGTTCGTAAGATGGTTTCGGAATATCTTACATATCTTGGCACAAACGTTGATCCCGAGAAGAACAAATTAAGAGGAGAGACGGTAGTTCTTTCCGATCCCGGCTCAAAGGTTGTTACCATGATAGTTCCCACCAACGAGGAACTTGCGATCTGTCGGGAGACTGTAAGATTGGTAAAATAATAATTTATGCAGATAAAAATACCCGAGAACGTCGAAAAAATAATAAACACTCTTGAGGCAGCGGGCTTTGAGGCATATGCGGTGGGAGGATGCGTAAGAGACACTCTTTTAAACCGCACTCCCAACGACTGGGATATCACCACGTCCGCTCATCCCCAGGATGTGAAAAAACTTTTCAAAGTAACTTTCGATACGGGTATTGAACACGGAACGGTATCGGTACTTCTTGATAAAGTGGTCTATGAGGTCACCACATACCGTATAGACGGGGAGTACGATGATGCCAGGCATCCGAGCAGTGTTCTTTTTACCGATTCGCTCAAAGAAGATTTGAGGAGACGGGATTTCACGATCAATGCGATGGCTTACAATCCGCGCACAGGTATAGTGGATCTGTACGGTGGAAGGGAAGACATCGAAAACAGGATCGTGCGATGCGTCGGCGATGCAAGAGAACGCTTTGACGAGGATGCACTTCGTATTTTACGAGCGGTCCGTTTCGCGGCCCAGCTTGGGTATACCATCGAAAAAGAAACAAAGAAGGCGATCACGGAGCTTGCGGTCAATCTTAAGAAGATAAGTGCGGAGAGGATCCGCGAAGAATTCCTTAAAATGATAACAAGCGACAATCCCGGATATATAGTTGAGGCTTATGAGCTTGGGATCACCAAAGTTTTCCTTCCCGAGTTCGATCTTATGATGAGAACGCCTCAGAACAATCCTCACCACGCTTACACCGTCGGAGTTCATACGGTCAAGGTGATGGAAAACATAAAAGCCGACAAGGTATTAAGACTTGCGGCACTGCTTCACGACGTGGGCAAGCCTGCCACCAGAAAGACCGACGATAACGGGATCGATCATTTCTACGGTCATCCGAAGGTGGGTGTGGATATAAGCAAAGATATCTTTAACAGGCTTAAGTTTGATAATGAGACAAAAAGAAAAGTCTGCACTCTCGTGGGATGTCACGACTGGATCATAGAGTCGTCGGATATCCATATCCGCAAGGAGATCCACAGGATCGGAGAGGAAGCATTCCCCGACATATTTGAACTTAACCGTGCCGATATTTTGGGACAAGGCAAATATCGCATGGAAGAAAAGCTTGAATTGCTCGAAAGAGTAAGAAAAGCATACGATGAGGTGATGGAAAGAAAAGAGTGCGTTTCACTTAAGACTCTTGCCGTCACCGGTGCCGATCTTATAAAGGCCGGATGCAAAGAAGGCCCCGAGATCGGAAAAAAGCTTGAGAGCCTTTTGGAAAAGGTGCTCGAGGATCCGTCGTTAAACACG
>CAMPBP010000102.1 GCA_946639085.1 uncultured Lachnospiraceae bacterium | reverse complement strand
CTCCCAAGAAGATAACTTCATAACCGTCAAGTACGGGATGTCCCGTAGTATCCACATCCTCCGGGATGGTCCATACCGTTTCTTCAGGCCCGTTTGAGGTCTCAACGTTTTCTTCATCGAACCATGAATCATCGGCCGAAGAAACACTTGCCGGAGGTGTGTCCGGTTCCGTTGATATCGTCTCATCCTCGGAAGAAACTACCGATTCCACAACTTCTTCTGAAGACGAAGTCTTTGTTGAAGTCGCTTTTGCGATCCCCGATCTTACAAGTTTGAAAAAAATGATAAAACAAACAGCCGCGACAGCCAAAAGAACTGTCGCGTAAATGATCTTTATAAATTTATTACCCATATACCCTCGTTTCCTTAAAATCCGTTTTCTTTAAGTATCTTAATGTATCTTTCAAGCGCATCCTGCCATGTGGGCAACAGTTCAAATCCGTTGTCAACAAGCTTCTGTTTCGACATTCTCGAATTGGAAGGACGCTTTGCCTTTGCGGGATACTCCGATGCGGGTACCGGAGAAACCTTTACGTTAAGTCCCGCAGTTTTGAATATCTGACATGCGAAATCGTACCATGTGATGATACCTTCGTTTGTGGCATGATAAATGCCGTATTTGTCGGTCAACACCATATCCACCAACAGTCTTGCAAGGTCATAGGTATAAGTAGGCGAACCGAACTGATCGTTCACTACCGTAAGGGAATCGTGAGTCTTTGCAAGATTAAGCATCGTCTTTATGAAATTCTTTCCGTTAACGCCGAATACCCATGCGATACGAACGATAAAATACTTTGAAAGAGTGCTCGTTACGGCAACTTCTCCTTCGTACTTGGTAAGTCCGTATACGTTTAACGGGTCGGGCTTGTCATCGGGTTCCCAGGGACGGGTACCTTCGCCGTCAAAGACATAGTCGGTACTGATATAGATCATCTTGATATCAAGTTCTTTGCATACATTAGCTATGTTCTGCGTACCGTCCTTATTAACCTTACGGCATATATCGACGTTATCTTCCGCCGCGTCTACTGCTGTGTAAGCCGCACAGTGGATGACCGCATCGGGAGATGCTTCCTTTATCACTTTGTCCACGCTTGAAGCGTCCGTGATATCCATCTCATCAATATCAACGCCTACGGCTTCGATATTTCTTTTCTTAAGCTCATTTACAACGTCGTAACCAAGCTGTCCTTTTACTCCTGTAACAAGTACTTTCATACTGCTCCTCGCAACGGCATCCGTCTTGAATTGGCTGTTTTGCCACGGCGCCGATCATTATCATATCTTTTTAATAACGATGGTTATCTCATGATCCTTTGAAGGATCGGGTTTGAATTCGGCATGAACAGGTGTACCCCAGCTGTCGTCTCCGCCTATACCGGAATTGGCAGCCAGAATGCGAAGCCACGTAAAGTTCTTCTTCGGAAGTTCATAAATATGTCCCGCATTTTCAAGTTCATACGCGCTGTTGGGAAGGAACGATACGTCGGCAACACCCTTCTCGATGGCAAAGCAAAGTCCTTCGCCCGATTCTTCGGTAAGCTCTATCCACCTTACTCCCGTTCTGTTTCCGCATTCCTGGGTTCTCAAATAAGGAGTGAGGTTCTCGGATACGGTGGTCTTAAATACGCCGGTTCGGTATCCGTTATTTCTGTCGATATAGTTTTCTTCGGGACCGCGTCCGAAATATCTTACGTTCTCAAGCGCTTTGTCAAGTTTGAACTCAAGTCCCAGAAGCGGTAACTCGGGAAGTCCTTCTAGACCTCTGTATTTGTAATTGATCTTTAAAACGTCCGAGGAAAATGCTTCGTAAGTAACTCTCACCCATATTCGCGGATCGATGCATGAGTTGAAATCATACACAGCCGTAGCCACATCAACGCCCACATTATAAGCGCTTAACTTGCAGGTCTGGAACAATGTGGATGCATGCCAAAGCGCAGCTTTTTTGTCCGAGCCTGCGCCAAGATCGTTATCAGTAGCAGCTCTTGAGAATACAGGCTTGGGAGCAGCCTCGAAATACTCCTTGTTTCCAAACTTAAGCTCTCTGGGGCCTGCGTTGAAAAGTCCGAACTGAACCTTGAAGTTGTCTGTGCTTACGCCTTTACCCTTGAAACTGTCGGCGGTATGCTTAAACATTCTGAAGTTTCTGTCCGTCTTCGCTCTTTCATTGATATCGGCGAAAACGGTCTTCTCCGCAAAACATACTTCATGTCCCGCATCAGCCCAAGGAGTCTTGTTCTTCTCACAAAGAAACGCAGTGATCACATAATCTTTTTCATCCATCAGTTCCTTGTCGAAACCGGTGTTTATGATACACGAACATCCGGGAACACAATCCTTACCGGGGATCTCGATCTCCCGTTCAAAAACAATGCCATCCGCCGAAGAAACCACGAATCTTACGTAGTAATCTTCAAGATTTTTGAAGGCAAATTTGTTCTCGATTGTGATATTTGTTAAATCGACATTTAATTTAACGGGCGCGTATAACTGTTTCACTTCCGGAACTTTCGGCGAATCTGTGCGGTTTGCGAACATTATACCGTCTCCGGAGAAAGCTCCGTCATTGGGTCTGTCCTTGAAATCTCCGCCGTAGCATAAGGGCGATCCCTCACCGTCTTTATAAACGCCCTGATCGATATAATCCCAGATAAAGCCGCCGCTGTACTGTTCAAATTCATCCGCAAGATCGGTGTAGAGTTTCATGCCTCCGGTGGAGTTGCCCATGGAATGCATATACTCGCAAAGCATAAACGGCTTTTCAATGTGTGAAGACAGCCTCTCTCTTATGGTATCGGTATGGGGATACATCAGCGATTCCACATCGGTAGCCCTTTGGGATGAAGGATCGTGGCATACGCCTTCGTAGTGCACCGGTCTTAAAGGATCGATCTCTTTAATGTGATCGTGCATCTTAAGGAAGTTATCTCCGCCATAGCTTTCATTTCCAAGACTCCACATTACGACAGCCGCATGATTTCTGTCTCTCCTGACCATATTGTCGCACCTTGTGATAACGGCATCGGTCCACTTCTCATCGCTTCCCGGAATAGGAAAATGATAAGGACCTTCTCCCGAATAACTCCATGAACCGTGAGTCTCAAGGTTGGTCTCGTCTATCATATAAATGCCGTACTCGTCACACAGTCTGTACCACGTTGACTGGTTTGGATAATGGCACGTTCTTACCGCATTTATGTTGTTTTTCTTAAAATTCCTGATGTCCTTTATCATGTCCTCGCGTGTTATGGCGCGTCCTCTTAAGGCATCAAACTCATGACGGTTTACTCCTTTAAATATCAGGCGTTTTCCATTCAGTTTAAGAATTCCGTTTTCGATCGTCACGCTCTTGAATCCGACCTTTAAAACGCTGTATTCAAGTGGTTTTCCGCCCTCCGTCATCAATACGACGCGGAGCGTATAGAGATTGGGTTCCTCAGCACTCCAGGGAAGTACCGACTCTATGGTTCCTTTGGTGAAGGTGTAATGCTCATCCCCATCCGTAACAATCTTCCCTTCTGTGGCAAGCACTACGCTACCTTCCGCATCGATAATGTCCACAAGTGCATAGTCTGCGGGGCCTTCAACCTTCAAAAGCCCTTTATAGCTTCCCGTTTTTGTTACGTGATCGTATACACACTCGGTCGCGATATCCCACATGTGAGCGGTAGGAATGGCATAAAGATATACTTCTCTGAATATACCGAAAAATCTCCACATATCCTGGCATTCAAGCCATGTGGCGGATGTGTTTCTGTATACTTCAACGCAAAGGGTATTTTTACCCGCATTTAAATAGGGCGTCAGTTCCGCTTCGCTTGGCGTAAAGGAGTCTTCACCGTAGCAAACGTATTCTCCGTTCAAAAAGAGCCTGAACGCCGTCTGTACGCCCGCCAGGCATATGAAAACACGCTTTCCCTTAAGTTCTTCCTTTAATTCAAACTCTTTAACATAGCTTCCGACCGGAGAATCCTCTCTTGAAACCTGTCCGGGCTTTAACTGCTCCGATCCTGCCCAAGGGTATTCATCGTTTACGTACTGCCTTATTCCGTAGCCCATCATTTCGATGTTTGACGGAACTTCTATCTTATCAAACCCGTCATAAGAAAACTCCGGCTTATAGAAGTCTTCCGGACGTTCATAAAGGTTCTTTGAATATTTAAAGAGCCATTCGCCGTTAAGACTTTGCTTAAGGGGCATATCCTCCGATTTTATCGTATCTTTTACGTGCTCGTAAAAGAAATGATCCGAATGAGGCGCAATGAGGTTCTCGCCGATAAAACGCGTATCCTCAAGTTTGAGATATAATTCTTCGGTGGTCATACTACTGTGATTCCTTCCTGAATATTAAGATATAATCTCTCGGCTGCTTCCGAGTCTTCTTTCAATATTTTCTGATATTGCGTGGGAGTACACTGCATGAATCGCCTGAACACCTTGTTGAAATAACTCGGTGAGTTAAATCCGGTGATAAATCCCAGGTCCGCGATGGATTCAAAGGAATCCGGCGCTTTGTAGAGCATCTTGACCGCAGCGTAAACTCTGTATTCCATGAGATACTCCATGGGAGTCTTCGAAAGCACTCTCTTAAAGCATCTGCAGCACTCACTGTTGCTAAGATGAATATGTCCCGCGATATCTTCCAGCGCGATAAGATCACGATAATTTTCGGCTATATATGTTACCGCCGCCTCAACACGCTTCTCGTCAAGAGACGGAGCGTTACGTCCGCTGAACGCCGCCTTCTTCTGTGATGCGTAGTCCATAAGCGATATCCACTGAGCGCTGAGCAAACTTCTTGTCATGAGCTCATAGCCCGACTTCTTTATAAGGTTCGCCGCAACGACTCTGTTAAGAGCCTCCAGAATGCTTTCTTCCAGCATCGTTTCCTCAGTCAGCTTTATGAAGGTGATACCCGTCTGGGTCATAAAAGGAACCGCATATTTGGTATAAAGAAACCGTTCCGGCATAACAAACCTTGAATCGAAGCCTATAGCGTAAAAGCCAAGGGACTCGGAGGAAGCGTTATGCACCCTGAAAGGAACGTTACTGTTAATGAGAACGCCTTCGCCGGCATTCACGGTAACGTTTTCAAGATCGTTTGTGACCCTTAATGAACCGTTGTTTACGATAAGGACCACTATCTCTCTGTATCGTCTTGAGGGGGATTCTGAATTCTTGAAATCTGCGGGAAGTTCCATGAATTTGACAAATACATGGTAATCCGGACTTTCATACATGATGTGTGTTAAAGATTCGCGTTCACTCATACTTATACCTGTTTTTGATGATACTGAATTGCTCAGTGTTTGCCACTTGCATATCAATATAATCATATCACAAAAGGAACGGTCAAAAAACCGTTCCTTCTTAGATTTTTATTAAAAATATTTAATTGATTACTGAACCGTTACAACGTCCTTTAAGAACTTTACAACCTCTTCCTTGATAGCCATCTGCATAAGATAAGGCTTTCCGAATGTCTCTTCTCCGTCAGTTCCTGCCTGAGAAAGGATATCGTTGTATGTTTCTTCCGAAACGGCGAGATTGTTCTTTTTAAAAATCTGCTCGTAAGTAAGTTCTTCGGCTACAGCAGATTTTGCCTTTGCCTTAAGATCTTTCTGGAATGCATTCTCATCCATGCCTACATAATTAAAGAAGTCACTGTAAATGCTGTATCCGTAATTGTACTGATAGTAGCTTTGGGCATCGAGATACCAACCAATGAAGTAGTC
>CAMPBP010000101.1 GCA_946639085.1 uncultured Lachnospiraceae bacterium | reverse complement strand
AGATCATCTGCGAGCATGCGGTTAAAGTCGATGTTATCGAGGAACTCCTTAAAGAGGACGAAGAATCCGAAGAGAACATGACCACCAGACCTCCGGTTGTCTGCGTAATGGGTCACGTCGATCACGGTAAGACTTCACTCCTTGACGCCATCAGAAAGACAAACGTAACCGATCGCGAGGCCGGCGGTATTACCCAGGCTATCGGTGCTTACACCGTACATATTAAAGACAGAGACATTACATTCCTTGATACACCCGGTCACGAGGCATTTACCGCCATGCGTATGCGTGGTGCAAACTCCACCGATATCGCGGTACTCGTTGTAGCCGCAGACGACGGTGTAATGCCCCAGACGGTTGAAGCGATCAACCATGCTAAGGCTGCAGGTGTTGAGATTATCGTTGCGGTAAACAAGATCGATAAACCCGAAGCAAATCCCGAAAAGGTTAAGCAGGAACTTACCGAATACGAACTCATTCCCACCGATTGGGGCGGATCTACCGAGTTTGTAAACATTTCCGCCAAGAAGGGTACCGGTATCGACGATCTTTTGGAGACCATTCTTCTTACCGCAGACATTTTGGAACTTAAAGCCAATCCCAAGCGTAAAGCAAGAGGTCTCGTCATCGAGGCTGAGCTTGATAAAGGACGCGGTCCCGTTGCGACTGTACTGGTACAGAAGGGTACTCTTAAAGTCGGTGACTTTATTTCCGCAGGCGCATCACACGGTAAAGTTCGTGCGATGATCAACGATAAGGGTAAGAACGTTAAGACGGCAGGTCCTTCGACCCCCGTTGAGATTCTCGGTCTTAATGACGTTCCCAACGCCGGCGAAGTATTTATAGCACACAAGGACGACAAGACGGCCAAGAACTTTGCTGAGACCTTCATTTCTCAGAACAAGGAGAAGAAGCTTGAAGAGATCAAGGCTAAGATGAGTCTAGACGATCTTTTCTCAAAGATCCAGGAAGGCAATTTAAAGGAACTCAACCTCATCGTCAAAGCAGACGTGCAGGGTAGTGTTGAAGCTATCAAGCAGTCGCTTTCCAAGCTTTCCAACGACGAAGTTGTGGTTAAATGTATCCACGGCGGCGTAGGTGCCATCAACGAATCCGATGTTACTCTTGCCAGTGCATCAAATGCCATCATCATCGGATTTAATGTTCGCGCCGATGCCATCGCAAAGCAGACCGCAGATCACGAAGGTGTCGAGATTAAACTTTACAAAGTCATCTATCAGATCATCGAGGATGTTGAAGCTGCCATGAAGGGTATGCTTGCACCGGTGTACGAAGAAAAAGTTATCGGACATGCCGAGATCAGACAGATATTCAAGGCATCCGCCATCGGAAACATCGCAGGTTCTTATGTGCTTGACGGACAGTTCGAGCGTAATTGCAAAGTTCGTATTTCACGTGCGGGTGAGCAGATCTTCGAGGGCGAACTTAAGTCACTTAAGAGATTCAAAGACGATGTTAAGGAAGTTAAAGCAGGTTTCGAATGCGGTCTCGTATTCGAAGGCTTCGATGCTTTTGAAGAACTCGATATAGTTGAAGCGTACGTTATGGTGGAGGTTCCCAGAACGTGAGAAAGAACAGTATTAAAAACATTCGCATAAACGAAGAAGTTTACAGGGAACTGGCAAACCTTCTTCGCGGCGATGAGATAAAGGATCCGCGTATCAGTCAGTTTACCAGTGTCGTTGCGGTTGAAGTCGCTCCCGACTTAAAGACATGCAAGGCATACATAAGCGTACTGGGTGACGCCGAAGCGGTTAAGTCCACATACCAGGGACTTAAGAGTGCGGAAGGTTTCATAAGAAGCCAGCTCGCAAAGAGGATCAATCTTCGCAACACTCCGGCCATCACATTTATTATGGACCAGTCCATTGAGTACGGCGTAAACATGACCAAGTTGATTGAGGATGTAAACAAATCAAATGATTGATCTTGTAAAAGAACTTAAAGATATCAAAAGCGTAGGCATAAGCGGTCACATTCGACCCGACGGCGACTGTGTGGGAAGTACCATGGCGGTATATCTCTACATCAGAAAGAACATGCCTGAAATTGATGCGCACATATATCTTGAAAGTCCTCCCCCGGTTTTTGAATGTATAAAGGACATCGACAAAGTCGAAGATCCGAAAGCGGGAAAGGATATCGTATTTGATGCGTTCATCATGATCGATACGGTAAAAGACCGCTCAGGTGACGCAGAAGCTTTGTACGACAAGGCAAAAAAGAGAATAAACATCGATCATCACATTACAAATCCGGGTACGGACAGCGATGTAAACTTCATAGTTCCCACCGCTTCCAGCGCCGCTGAACTTGTATATGAATGCTTCGATGAAAAACTTATGGACACAGAGATCGCCAAGGCGGTCTATATCGGCATGGTCCACGATACGGGAGTTTTCCAGTATTCAAACGTATCACCGAAGACTCTTAACTATGCCGCAAAACTCATCGGTTACGGATTTGATTTTTCAACGATAATAGCCGAGACCTTTTATGAGAAGACTTATCTTCAAAGCCAGATACTGGGACGTGTTCTCTCCGAGAGCATTCTTGTAATGGACGGGAAGGTAAGCGTGGGTCATATCGACCAGAAGATGGCGAAGTTCTACAATTCCCATCCTTTCGATTACGACGGGATAGTAAACGCGCTTAAGCAGATAAAGGGTGTGGACGTTGCAATATTCATGCATGAACTGCCCGATCACAAATACAAAGTGAGCCTTCGTTCCACAGACCGCATCGATGTATCGGAGGTCTGCGCGTATTTCGGCGGCGGCGGACACAAGAAAGCCGCAGGGGTTGTCATGGAAGGAAACTTCTATGATGTTGTTAACAATCTTACGGCAAGAATAGAAAAACAGTATGCTGAACGGACTGATCAACGTATATAAAGAACCGGGATTCACATCTTTTGATGTGGTCGCAGTCATGCGCGGAATTACCGGTCAAAGAAAAATAGGTCATACGGGTACGCTTGACCCAAGCGCGAGGGGAGTTCTTCCCATCTGCCTGGGGAACGCTACAAAACTATGCGACATGCTTAACGATAAGAAGAAAGAGTATGTCGCTACCTTTATGCTCGGAAAAAGTACGGACACTTTGGATGACTCGGGAGTCGTGCTTGAGGAGCGTGAAGTAAAGGCAACACCCAAAGACATAAAAGAAGCCGCTAAATCTTTTGTGGGAGGCTATGAACAGCTCCCGCCCATGTATTCTGCAAAATGGGTCGACGGGAAAAGACTTTACGAGCTTGCAAGGCAGGGCATAGAGGTACAAAGAAAACCTGTCTTTGTTGATATTTACGAGATAGAGATACTCGATATATCACTCCCCGTCGTTAAGATGAGAGTGCTCTGCGGAAAAGGCACTTACATAAGAAGCCTGTGCGTCGACATTGCCGCCAAGTGCAATGAGCTTGCGGTTATGACGGATCTTGAAAGGACCGCCACGGGCATGTTCGATCTTACCACCGCCAGAACACTCGATGAGCTTACAAAGCTAAAAAACGAAGGAAAACTTTCGGACTGCGTTATCAAAACGGACTTTGTGTTCAAAGATATTCCCGCTCTTACGGTCAGAAGCGAGTACAGAAAAGTAATAGATAACGGAAACAAATTGTATCCGAAGATGATAACTTCCGGCGTACCTTTCCCTGCAATGAAGAGGGTAAGGGTTTACAACGACGAAGGCACTTTTATGGGTATTTATGAAAGGGTTCAAGGCGAGAACGCCTTAAAGCCCGAAAAGATGTTTTTGGAAAGTAATTGATATGATCATATGCGATGCAACAAAAGAACTGAATAAAGACGTATCGACAAAGGTTGCCATCGGAAAGTTCGACGGCATTCATTTGGGCCACAGAAAGCTCATAAGTGAGATGGTTTCTTCAAATGACTCCCTTAAGAGCGTTGTCTTCACCTTTGCGTTAAATTCACCCGTATCTTTCAATAAAGACGGTTACATTTATCCCGAAGAGAAGAGAAGAGAGATATTTGAGTCTCTGGGCGTGGATTACCTTGTGGAGTATTATCTTACAAAGAAATCGGCATCCGTTTCTCCCGAAGATTTTGTCAAAAAGATATTGGCAGAAAAGCTTCATGTCAAAGCGGTCTATTGCGGAAAGGATCTTTCTTTCGGCTATAAGGGACAAGGAAACGTGGACACATTGCTTTCGTTATCCAAGGAGCTTGATATCGAAGTTCATGTTATCGAAAAAGAAAAGTATCACGATGAAGACATATCGTCCACAAGGATACGTGAGGCAATAAAAGACGGCAACGATGAGGATGCGAGGATAATGCTTGCCTGCGAAAAGTAAACACTCTTATGTAAAAGTTACAAAAAGAAGTTTTTATATTGCCCGATATTTTTAAAAATGCGCTCTTGTTCAGAGCGTGTTTTTTTTATAGAATTATCTTTGGAATGTTAGGACGATAAGTAAGTTTTTATAACTTTTTGGAGGTCTTTTCAATGTCATTCGGAGTAATAATGTCCCTTTGCGGCGGACTTGGGCTCTTTCCTTTCGGTATAAGAGAAATGAGCGACAGTATAGAGGCTTTTGCGGGTGCAAAGTTAAGAGCTATACTTGAAAAGCTTACTACAAACCGATTCATGGGTATTTTGGTCGGCTTCATATTTACTGCTGCGATTCAGTCTTCATCGGCCTGTACCGTAATGGTAGTCAGCTTCGTTAACTCCGGACTTATGAATCTTACCCAGGCAGCCGGCGTTATATTCGGTTCCAATATCGGTACTACCGTTACCGCATTGCTGGTTTCGTTTAAACTCGAAAAGATCGCTCCCATCATTTTGCTTGTCGGTGTAGCAACCGTAATGTTCGGTAAAAATACGATCATCAAAAAGATCGCAAGCATCATTACCGGATTTGGTATCTTGTTTATGGGATTAAGCTCCATGTCGGGCGCCATGAGCAACATGAAAGATTCTCCCGAAGTTCTTGATATGTTCGCTTCATTATCTTCCCCTTTATTGGGCGTACTTCTCGGACTTGTTCTCACTGCCATCATTCAAAGTTCTTCAGTTACCGTTTCGATCATGGTCTTACTTGCAAATCAGGGCCTTATGAGCCTTGAAATGTGTATGTATATAACGCTTGGATGTAACATCGGTGCATGTACATCTGCCGTACTCGCTTCGCTTTCAGGTAAAAAGGACGCAAAGCGTGCCGCACTCATCCACGTACTCTTTAACGTAATAGGTACGATCTTTATGTATGCGTTCTTCGCATTCGATGTGGAACTGTTCGTATCGATCATGTCAAAGATCGCCGGAAACGATGCCGGCAGGGTCGTAGCGTTCTCGCATTTGTTCATTAAGATAATCCAGGTTATCATAATGACACCCTTCATAGGACCTATCGTAAAGCTTACCGAGTTCTTTATACCCGGCGAAGACAAGAAGATCGGTTACAGAGAGTCTTACCAGCTTAAATACATCGGACAGAAGGTTGTCTTCAATCCTGCTACTGCAGTTGTCGAAGTTATAAAGGAAGTTGACCGTATGGCATCTCTCGCAGGCGAAAACCTTAACCGTGCCATGAACGCACTCATAACACTCGACGAAGAAGATATCGAAGAAGTATATAAAGTCGAAGACAACATAAACTTCCTAAATCACGCTATCACTGATTATCTTGTAAAGATCAACCTGACAACGCTTCCCATCGAAGACTTGAAGTCCATCGGCGGACTGTTCCATGTGGTAAATGATATAGAGCGTATCGGCGACCACGCCGAGA
>CAMPBP010000100.1 GCA_946639085.1 uncultured Lachnospiraceae bacterium | reverse complement strand
CTCATTCATACGGAGCTTATAAGGATCTTTTACCTAATAGGCCAAAAGATCGGCAATCTTCAGGTTGGAATGGCTCTCCTTTCCATATTTCAGTTTACCGTTCTTTCATTGATACTTGCTTACTCGGTATCCGTTATATACAGGGTTACCGGAAGACTTTGGATCTCTGTCACTCTCACGGCGATCTATTCCCTTCTTCCCGTTCATACTCTTATAAGCGTCATCATGACAAAAGATGTGCTGTTCTCGGCATTCATGCTGCTGTTTATATGCCTCATATATGAGCGAAGCCTCAAAAAGACGATACTTATCGATGTGGCTTTGGTATTGACGGCTGTTTTGAACATTACCTTTCGTAAAAACTCCGTTTATGCTATGGTTGTTCTGATCATCGGCTTTTTGCTCTATGAAAAGACTCTTAAAGAAAAGCTTCTTTCTGCTTTACTGATCGTTGTATGCATAGGATCCGGAATAGGCGTACAAAACGCGATGATATACGGATTCGATGTTATCCGCGGAAACAATTCCGAAATGTACAGCGTTCCCATGGTTCAGTTCATGAGAGTTTATGAGAATCAAACCGAGAACTTAACCGACGAACAATACGATATGATATACAAAGTCCTTCCATTGGAGATCGACGGTTTAAGCTACAATCCTTATTTTGCAGACACAGTCAAAAACTTTACGGATTATCGCGACGATATATGGTCGGGAAGTCCCAAAGCATTTTCGAAAGAATGGCTGGCTCTCGCAAAAGCATATCCCAATGATTTTATTGATGCGTTCTTATCGTTAAACAGAGGTTACTGGTATCTGCCGGACCGTGTATTTGCGGAAGTCTTGGGTGTGGGAGCCGATGTGGGAAAAGGTGTTTTGCATACTTACAACTGTACATACGGAATAATCGACGGCGGTATCGAAAATGTGGACCTTTGCCCGATAGCAAAGCGTTTTATCGAAAAGAGCATAAATGAGAACGGCTTTTTCAAATGGCCGATATTGAACATTTTATTCCGACCCGCTTTTTACTTCATACTTTTGATGTTTACGACCTTTGCGGCTTTGTACAAAAAGAAACGTATCGGATTTATCATGATCACTTATCCCTTATTGTATATGGGAACACTTTTCTTCGGACCCCTTGTATACTTCAGGTACATCTATCCGATCATACTCACCGTTCCCGTTCTCATTGCCGTCGTACTGTTTGACAAGGTTAAAGAATAGATGGAAAAAGAGCTTTTCGATCCGATAAAAAAATATTTCCAGGCTTTGGGCTATGTCTGTGACGGTGAAGTCGGCGACATAGATCTTTACATGGAAAAAGACGGTATGTCCGTTGCGATCGAACTCAAGCAGACTCTTGACTTTAAATCGATCCAGCAGGCCGCGCTCAGGCAAAAGATAGTCGATGACGTCTATATCGGAGTCTTCAAGCCCAAAGACTTATACTCAAAGTCATATAAAGACAAGATATATCTTTTAAAGCGCCTCGGAATAGGGCTTATAGTGGTGGGAAAAAGGATCCGCACCGTTGATATCGTATCTGAGCCTGTTGCCAGCGATCTTAGAAAGATAAAATCTCAGAACAAACGCAAAAGAACTGCTCTCGAAACGGAGTTCAGTCACAGAAGAGTCAAGTCCAATACCGGCGGAGTTACCGGCACCAAGATAATGACAGCCTACAGAGAAGACGCTCTTTTGGTGCTTGACGCATTGGCGGAACTTGGTGGAGAAGCGGCACCCAAAGACGTAAAAGCAATCTCCGGGGTAGAAAAAGCCGCAGGAATACTTCGAGGCAATCACTACGGCTGGTTTGAAAACTTTGAAAAAGGAAAATATCGCATCCTCGACAAAGGCTACGAAGCCCTTGAAGAATTTGAAGATGCTTTAAAGATCTTAAAAGGATACCATACCGACAAGTAAAGACATATTAAGGATATGATGACGGATACGATCTTCACTGCGGTAGGTTTATAAACAACACTTACGATCCCGGCTTTACAGTCGGGATTTTCTATGCTTAAAAGTCCTTTTTTATTCTTGTGAACGGGAAGCGCTGTCTTCACTCCGTCTTCATCGGTAATGTATGCTTTGTAGCCTTTGTAATATACAAGCGGTAAGGTATACATAGCCACTGCGCCGTCGGTATCTTCAAAACTGTATTTGTTATAGCTGAAAGATGAAAGTTCCCAGCCCGAAGGAATCTCAAAATCCCCATCCGATCCTTCAAAAACGACTTTGATCTCTTTTCCGAAATAGGAGGAAGTATCCGCTTCTATGGGAAGCCATTCGGTTCCCATTCCCACATAGTAGGTGCCTTCCGTATCAAGAAACTCTTCTCCGAAGGATAAGGACAACTCCGTTGCTTCAACACCTCTGTTTTCATTGACTGCAAACACCACCGAAAGAACTGCAATGAGGGCGAAAGAAACCGTCTTTACGGTCCGACTTTCCATAGACAAAACAAGCACAAATCCCGATATGATAAAACATATCGCTATGGGGAAAAGTCTGAAGGAAAACTGAAGACTGTTAATGGGCGTATTGTTAAACACCTTCCAAGGGAAGATATCGGTGATCAGCAAAGAAAGGACCGTACCGATAAGCGTCGGTACCGCTGCCGCCAATCTCTTTTGTTTTATTGCAAAACAGACGGTCAAAACTGCCAATATCCAGATCGACACGCCAAGACCTACGATGGCGTTATAGTCTACCGTATAAGCCCTGACAGTGAAAAGTGATTTAAAAGACACCACAAAATCTCCGATGTTTACGAGAGGTTTTTCATAACAAAAGTGACCCGATCTCATCTGCTCGATCATCGGAAACAGATAGAAAGCAGACAATCCCAACGTTAATCCGGCATATGAAAGAAGCCTCTTTACGGAAGATGCATTCAATATGATCTTTCGATATTTTGGTATAAACAATAAAACCAAAAAGACAATGACCGTTACAAAAAAAGCCACAGCCGCCGTCATTACATGGGAAAGCGCCATACCGAGAAATGCTACGGTAAAAAGATATGTCTTTTTGCACCGCTCCTCTTTACCGCCAAAAAAGTCGAAAAGAGCATATGCAAGAACAGGAAAGAACATCGATGCGATATAGGAACTGATCCCCGCTCTGTACACTATCTCCCAGATGAAATAGATCGACGTCGTGTTAACGATCGCTGCCAAAAGACCGATAACACGGTCTTTGGAAATTCCTTTGTAGCAAAGACAGGATATCGTAAACGACATTGAAACGATCAAAGCAATAAACAGTTTAAAACTCTGTGTGGGCGAAAGTCCGATCATCCTTAGAAGGGCAGCGGGCACAAAGAAAAAATCCGAATAAAACAAAGGAGTTCCGTAGCCGTAGCCTCCGAAAAATCTCGGATATACGCTTGCGAAAACATCACCGTGCTTAAGAGCGTCTTTTAATCCCTCTATACGCTCAAGTGAATATATAAGATCTATAATATGTCCGGGAATACCGTTTTTTACGTACGGAAAAAGACTTACCGCAACACATACCATAAGTGAAGCGATAAATCCCGCCATATGCAGTATCTTTTCTTTTCCCGAAACCTTTTCTTTCACTGTTGATTACTTAAGCTCCATAGTGATCTCGAAATCATTTCCGACAGCGTTAACTTTTCCGTAAGCTCCCGAAATAAAGGGAATCTGCGGAGAAAGATGGCCAAGGTCTATATCGTATACTATCGGAACATTATACTTTTCAAGCAATCCCGTATACGCTTCGTAGGGCTTAAATCCCAAAAAGTCGTCATCATGCTGAAGCGGTCTTCCGATCAAAAATCCCTTAACATACTTAAACCATCCGGCCTGTTCCAGATTAAACAAAGCCCTTCTCATGCTCATCACGTTAAGATCGCAGCTTTCCAGAAACCAGATGATACCCTCTCCTTTGTATCTTTCATTGAAATCCGATACTTTATCAAAGCGAGTGCCGGTAAGATTTACAAGACAATCAAGGCAGCCTCCGATAAGGCGTCCCTCAAATACGGCTTTATCGGCTTTATGTATCTTCTGCGAATAAGGTTCGATGCAGGTGTAAGGCCTTAAAGGCTCTTCATCGCTTCCGTCCCACTCTTTTTCCCATTTATCGTAATTTGTAAACCTAAGTTTTTTGCCCGTAAGTACGCTGAAAGCATCTTTTATCGATTCATGCCAAGGCTCCATTCCGAAATCCGATGCACAAGGTCCGTACACTGCCGCAGTGTCACACAAAGTCGGAAGTAAAAACGTAAGGTTTGTGTTATCGGAATAGCCCAAAAACCATTTGGGAGTCGAAGCCTTTATCCCTTCAAAATCAACAAAGGGAAGATCTTCGCACATAAGCTCCCCGCCGCCGCAGGAAATGATCACATCGCTTCTGTCATGCTTAAAGAAATCGTTTATCTCTTTGCCGCATTCTTCGTCGGTGTTACTTTTCCCGGGCGCAAGGCTCACCCTTGTATTGGGTCCTTCCGTGATGGTGTAACCCATATTCTTAAATGTCTTTATCGCATTTTCAAATCTTGCGCTGTAAGGCATGGTGGCGCATCCGAAAGAGGGTGCGATAAAGCCGATGTTACCATTTTCTTTCAAAAATTCAGGATATCTCATATTAATCTCCTAGGAATCCCAATGAAGTCTGTGAAGTTCTCCCTCAAACTCCATTCCTTTAAAACCTGTCTGCCTTAACGCTTCGTAAAGCACGATCGCTACGGAATTGGAAAGATTGAGTGAACGAATCTTTTCTCCCATGGGTATGCGTATACAGTTTTCTTCGTTGGCTACGAGTATCTCTTCGGGAATTCCCGCCGATTCTTTTCCGAACATGATAAAGTCATTTTCCGAGAAAGAAACATCGGTATAGCATTTCTTTGCTTTTGTGGTGGCATACCAAATCTTCGCTCCGGGATTTTTACTTAAAAAATCCTCGTAGTTTATGTATCTTTTAAGATCGAGATGCTCCCAGTAATCCATGCCCGCACGTTTAATGGATTTTTCGTTTAACAAAAATCCCAGGGGCTCAATTAAATGAAGGGGCGTATCTGTAGCTACGCAGGTACGCCCTATATTGCCGGTATTCGCCGGGATCTCCGGCTCCATTAATACTATGTTCATCAATTACTCTTTTCCGCTCTTAACTTGGTTACGAATCTTTCAAGCCTTTCCATTGCAAGACGAAGTCTGTCCAGTGAATAAGCATAGGATATTCTTAAGAAGCCTTCGCCCGAATCGCCGAAAGCGGTTCCGGGAACTGCGGCAACTTTTTCTTCCTCCAGAAATCTCGTTGCAAACTCTTCGCTTGTCATTCCGAATTCTTTTATGCAGGGAAATACATAAAATGCTCCGAAGGGTTCAAAGCACTCAAGACCCATCTTCTTAAATGCGTCAAGAAGAAAACGACGTCTCTGATCGTATGAATCCCGCATCTTTTTGACATCATCGTCACCGTTTTTAAGTGCCTCGATGGCTGCGTACTGACTTGTGGTGGGAGCGCACATGATGCAGAACTGGTGAATCTTTGTCATCTGCTGAATGATCTCCTTGGGACCGCAGGCATAGCCAAGTCTCCAACCTGTCATTGCGAAGGCTTTCGAGAAACCGTTTATAAGTATCGTACGCTCCTTCATACCCGGAAGGGAAGCGATGGAAACATGCTTATTTTTGTATGTCAGTTCGGCATAGATCTCATCGGACATGACATAAATGTCTTTTTCAACACATGTGTTTGCGATGGCGATAAGATCTGCCTCTTCCATGATGGCACCGGTAGGATTGTTA